>NZ_WNXE01000040.1:12180-16969 GCF_010993615.1 Arhodomonas sp. KWT
GGCGGAAACGCCGCGGATCATCGTCGCGCTGGACTTCGACGATGTCGCCGCCGCCGAGACGCTGGTCGCCTCGCTGCCGGTCGGCCGCTGTCGGCTGAAGGTTGGCAAGGAGCTGTTCCTGCGCGCCGGTCCCGAGGTGGTGCGGCGCTGGAGCGTCGCGGGCTGGGACGTGTTCCTCGACCTCAAGTTCCACGATATCCCCAACACCGTGGCCGGCGCCTGCCGGGCCGCCGCCGATCTGGGCGTGTGGATGGTCAATGTCCACACCCTCGGCGGTCCCGCCATGATGGAGGCCGCACGTGCCGCTGTGGACGCCGGCGGTCACGCCACCCTGCTTACCGGCGTCACTATCCTCACCAGCCACTCCGACGCCGACCTCGAGCGTATTGGTATCGCCGGCCCGGTGGATGCCGCGGTGAGCCGGCTCGGCGGCCTCGCCGTGGAGGCGGGGCTGGACGGTGTCGTCTGCGCCGCACGGGAGGCGGCGTCCATGCGGGCGCTGGGCGGGCCGGGTTTCCGCCGCGTGACGCCGGGCATCCGCCCGGCGGGTGTCGCCGCCGGCGACCAGAGCCGGGTGATGACGCCCGCGGCAGCGCTCGCGGCCGGGGCCACGGACCTGGTTATCGGCCGTCCCATTACCCGTGCGGTGGACCCACCGGCCGCCCTGGCGAGCGCGGAGGCCGAGCTGTCGGGCGCCGGCGACGCACCGGGTTTGTGATCGCCGTCCGCCGCGGGGTAAGCTCTTTCGTCACCGCGTGATCCGCACGCGGTGGCATCCCGGCGATGGGAGTCATCGCCGTCAAGGAAATCCCGAAACCAAGGAGGGCTTTGCCATGAAACTGCTCAAGACCGCCCTGTGTGCGGCCGCACTCGCTGTGGCGCCCGCGGTGTTCGCCGCGGCCATCAACCTCAACGAGGCGGACGTGGAGGCGCTGCAGCGCCTCGACGGCATCGGCCCGGTCAAGGCGGCGGCCATCGTCGACTACCGGGCGGCCCACGGGCCGTTCGAGTCCAAGCAGGGGCTGACCGCGGTGGACGGCATCGGCGAGACGACGCTGGAGGGCATTCGCGAGGACGTCACCGTCCGGTGACACCCGTGGCCCTGCGGCGTTTGCGGCCGCGCCTCCCGGCGCGGCCCTCTTGTGCGCCCCCGGCGGTCGGTGTATCGATAGGCGCCATCCCCCGCACGGGGTCCGCAACCAGGAATCGAGCACTATGACGCGACGCATCCGCAAGGCCGTATTTCCCGTCGCCGGGCTGGGGACGCGCTTCCTGCCCGCGACCAAGGCCAACCCCAAGGAGATGCTGCCGGTGGTGGACAAGCCGCTGGTGCAGTATGCCGCGGAGGAGGCCGCCAAGGCCGGGATCGAGACCCTGATCTTCGTGACCGGGCGCAACAAGCGCAGCATCCCGGACCACTTCGACAAGGCCTATGAGCTGGAGACCGAGCTCGAGGCCAAGGGCAAGCAGGACCGCCTGCGCCAGGTCCGCGAGATCCTGCCCAACGGCGTGGCGGTGGTCTACATCCGCCAGTCCGAGGCCCTCGGCCTGGGCCATGCCGTGCTCTGCGCCGAGCCCATCGTGGGCGACGAGCCCTTTGCCGTGATCCTGGCCGACGACCTCATCGACGACCCGGAGGGCAGCGGCTGCCTGGCCCAGATGACCGATCAGTACGACGCCCATGTCGCGAGCATCCTCGGTGTGCAGCGGGTACCCGAGGAGCACACTGACCGCTACGGCATCGTCGACGCCTCGCCGGTGGCCGAGCGGCTGAGCGAGGTGCGCGGCATCGTCGAGAAGCCCGCGCCGGAGGCCGCGCCGTCGACCCTCGGCGTGGTCGGGCGCTACATCCTCAATCCGGCGATCTTCAACAAGCTCCGCCAGACCCGGCCCGGCGCCGGCGGCGAGATCCAGCTCACCGACGCCATCGCCGCGCTGATGCGCGATGAGCCGGTGTTCGCCTACGAGTTCCGCGGCACGCGTTACGACTGTGGTGACAAGCTCGGTTACCTGCAGGCCACCGTGGAGTACGCCCTCAAGCACCCGGAACTCGGCGCGCAGTTCCGCGAGTACCTCGACGCGTTGCACCAGCGTAGTCACTGAGACGCAGGTGAGGCACTCTGCGACAACTCTCCTGCCGGTGGCGGGCGAGACGCCGGCGTGACGTTGGGTGCCATTCCTGGGCCCCCACGGCCCTGGCCGGTATCGACGTGGTAGTGACGGACGTTGACGACGCCTCACCTGGCGGAGTTGGCCGGCGCGCGGGCCGTTCACCGTGCGGCCCGGCCTGGCCGGGGCGAATGCGTCCGTCACTCCGGTGGCCGCGGAATGTGTGGGCGGGTGAGACGGCATGTCGCGGGCGTGAATAGCGGCGGCGGTAATAGCGCCCAGGTTTCCGATGGTGTCGTGATGCTGGAGTGCACCCGCTCGTGTGGTAGCCCCTCGAGGCCGCGCTCGCAGATCGCAGGGAGCTTGTTGCAACCGTCCCCGGCGCGTGGCTGACTGCCGCCCGGCCCCGTCGGTTCGCCGATCTGGCCGTGAACCATGTCCACGAAGTGGCCTGCGCGTCCCGCGCCGCGTGCTCCAGACGGGCAGCCCCGGCCCGTGTCGGCCACCGGCCGCCTTTGCCTGTCAGCGTTGCACTCCATACGAGGCATATCCCGGGCATGCCGGCTCGCAAGTTTGCGCTTCCCGGCGCGGGCGATTCGCGATGGCAGGGTGTACCCATGGATTCCTCTCCTCAGCGCATCGTAATGCCACGCCTGGAGGCCCTTCCTCACTTGCGGTCAGCTGCCAGCCCGGGGCTCGAGGAAGTGGTGCACTTTTTCCACGCGCGTCTGCCGTTGGCGTGGGAGATCTATGTCCGCCCCCATTTCAATGGCCTATCCCCGGACGTGGTCCTACTCAACCCGGAGGTCGGGCTCGCCGTCTATCGGCTCGTCGAGTATCCGATCGGGGAAGGCGGGTATGCCTTCCGGCGAGACTCCCCCGGCAGCCCGCTAACCCTTTATGTTCAGGACGAAGCGGGGGCCGTACCCGTGATCAATCCATTCGCGGCACTCCGCTCGACGCGGGAAAACGTGGCAGAGCTCTATATCCCGACCGTCCGCCGGGAATGGGGTAGTGTTGGCTTCGGCGCGGTTACCGCGGGACTCATATTCCCTTACGCGAGCGAAGAGGAGGTGACCCGGTTCTGCGCGGACGCCGCATTCCAGCCCCACCGCTACGCGCCAGCCGTGAGTCGGGAAGCGCTGGCGCGAGAACGCGTTCACCGTGTCTTCCCCGAGTCCGGTCGATCCCGGTCGAAGCTGATGAGCGAAACCGCCGCCGCGGAGTTGAGGGCCTGGCTGAGAGAACCGGAGTATCGCGCGGCCCAACGACAACCACTGGTATTCGACCCGGTTCAGAAGCCGCTGGTGAGCACGAGAACGCGGTCAGGCCTTCGCCGCATCCGCGGCGCGGCCGGGACGGGCAAGACCCACGTGATCGCCGGTCGTGCGGCCCACCTGGAGGCCCAGGGGCGGCGGGTGCTTGTCCTGACCTTCAATAACGCGCTGATTCGCTACATCAGGGATCTCGTGGACCGGGCACGTGCGCCCTATTGCCGCGACGAACGCGTGACCGTTCTCGGTTTCCATGCCTGGTGCAAACTCATTTGTGAGCAGGCGGGGTTCACGGAATCGTACAGGGCGCTCTGGCGGCACCATAAACCGGACGAACAACGGACCGAGGAGGACCGGCAGGTCGCGCTCAAACACGTATGCGACGAGGAACTGCCCCGTCTGACCGAAAGGGCCCTGGAAACCCTCGACAGGCTTGGTGGCCACCGGCACACCGGCTACGACGCGTTGCTCGTGGATGAAGGGCAGGACTGGTCGCCCCACTGGTGGCATGTCGCACGCCGCGCGATACGTAACGGCGGCGAATTCATCCTGGCGGCGGACGCCACGCAGGATCTCTACGGCAGGGCCGAGTCATGGACCGACGAGGCCATGTCGGGCGCGGGGTTCAGGGGGAAATGGAGCGAACTGTACACCTGCCATCGTCTCCCAGGTGACTACCTTCCTTTCGTGAGTGAATTCGCGTCACGCGTACTCAGTCACAAGGAAGGGGACCAGATACCCGGCACGCGGCCACTGCAACTCCATGCCCCGACGCAGATGCGCTGGCGCCAAGTGCCAGGGGGCCGGGTCCCGCAATACGGGGCGCTTGCCGTGGCCGAGCTCGAGCCTGTTGCGCGTGAGGATCCGGCCGCGTACTCGGACGTGGTCGTCGTCGTGCCAACGCGCTCACTGGGGGTCGAACTGGTGACCCATCTCGAGCATCTCGGGATAAACACCGTGCACACCCTGCAGCAGGACAGCCGGGCGGCGAGCGCCGCGAAACGAGGGTTCTCCGTCGGCAACAACGGAGTCAAGGTCACGACGATGCACGGCATGAAGGGGTGGGAGGCTCGATACCTGGTCGTGTGCGTCGAAGCCGCCGAGAGTGAAAAAGTGAGGCGGGCTTTGTACGTGGCTCTCACGCGACTCAAAGTATCCGAAACAGGCGTATGCAGCTATGTCGCGGTGGTGACGTCCGACCCGCAGCTGAGGCAGTATGGTTGCGACTGGCCGGTGTTCATCGATGAAACCGGGGTGGCTGGCTCCGGGGCAAGCGCCTGATACGGTATGCTGGCAATAAAAGGAGCCGCTCCACAGCGGGCGCGGCACGAGGCAGCATGGGAATGACGGTCGTACGTGAGGGTAGCTTCGGGATGCGAACCGTTCTCAACTTTCGGCGATGGTTG
>NZ_WNXE01000040.1:17063-22744 GCF_010993615.1 Arhodomonas sp. KWT
CGCGCTGTCTGAACGATGCCCTGATGGAAAAGGGATTAAGACAAGGTTCCGAGGTTAAATGCGAATCCAGTCGGTGTCTGAACGGTGCCCTGGCGGACATTGGAACGTGATCCCCGTACGCCAGGGCGCTGTTTTGGCGGCAGGGTTTACGCGGGGCGGGGATAGGCCATGAGCGCTAACCCGGATTTCGGGACCGTTTGGGCAAACCGTCCGAAAACTTTCCGCCGTGATTCCTCGACCGGTCGGTTGCTTATCGTGTCCCGGCAATTGGCATAAAGGACTCACGGAGGCGTAGTTGAGCGACGAGACGGTTAAATGGATGCAGAACCTGGACGCGGCGTACCGGCGGGCGTCGGGTGTCGCCGGTTTCAATGAATACAAGATCTTCTCCGGCCCGGTGATCCCGGCTCCGGTTCTGGTTCTGGGCCTGAATCCTGGGGGTGACCCCGCCACCTGGCGGCTTTCGGTGCCGGAGACCGCGGGCAGCCGTGACCCGTTCTACGGGGACGGAAGCCACGACTTCGACGTCTGCGATTACCCGGAGGCACGCGCGATGCGTCACCTCCTTAACAGCGCCCTTCGCGTGCCACGGCTCGCCGGCAGCGTGGTCAAGTCCAACCTCGTGTTCCGGCGCAGCGCAAGGGGGGATCGGGGCTTTCGTGCCTTTCACGGCATTGATATGAACGAGGCGGCGGAAGAGGCACGTCCGTTCGTCACTGACATCATGGCGCGCACCGATCCCGCAATGATCCTCCTGGAGGGGCAGTTGCTTCCGCGTTTCACCGCGCTTTACGGCGAGGGTGACCTGGAGCCTGTCGACGAGCCGGTCCTGACGCCCGCGGGGCCGCATTCCACCATGCTCTACGAGGCGTATCGCTACCGGGTGCCGGTGCTCGCGCGGCACGTGACCATCGTTAAGATCGCTCATCCCTCGACTTTTGGTGGTCGGTATCGGAAGGCCCGGGTGGACGACAGGATACGTGGGCTCCTTGAATGCGACTGGTAGTCGCATTTTCTCCCCTGTCAATGGCTGCATTGCCCGCGGTAACGGCTATATTATGTTTCTACAAAACGCCGGAAAGGCGCCCCCGCTCCGAGGTATCGTCCGAGGGTAGAACGGCCAGGGAAAGGGAGAGCGCATGGCCAGCATGCATATACTTCTAGTGTCCAATCAGCTGCTCGGAAACATCATCCCCACGCTGATGGATCGCCCCGACAGGGCGGCGTTGGTCGTGACGGAGTCCATGCGTCCCCAGGCTGCGCGTCTCACCGAGATCCTCGAGCAGCAGGGCATCGGCGTGCAGCGCTTTGACGATGCGCCGGAAGTGGATATGCCCCGGCTCGAGGAGTTCGCGCTCGATGTCCTATCGAGGCTCGCCGGTCAGGCTGATGAGCTCGTGCTCAACCTGACCGGTGGGACGAAGCTGATGGCGATTGGCTTTCTGGACGTGCTGCGCAGCGATGTCGACCGGTGTGTGTACACCGATACGGCCCATGGGCGTCTGGAAATACTGCCTGCGCGTGAGCCGCGACAGGCACCGAGGCCACTCGGTTCGGTGCTCGACATTCCTACCTATCTGCTCGCCCAGGGGTTCCGTGTCCGGCAAACGGGCTCGGCGAATGACGAGTACATGGACGGGGTCGCGGACCGTAAACAGCTGTGCAAGCGGCTTGGGCGACAGGCGCCGGAGTGGGGCGACTTCCTGGGCGCACTCAACAACCTGGCGAGTCGGGCCATGGATGGCGATGAACTCGTGTGGCCGGAACAGCGATTCGAGAGCGCTCCGCACGGGCGGTGGGCGAAGGCCCTCGACTGGCTATCGTCCGAAGGCCTGCTGGACTGGGAGGGCGGCCCGGACATCGCGTTCCTGGATCCGGAGCGCACCCGCTTTCTCAATGGGGGCTGGCTAGAGGAATACGTCTACCACTGGTTCGTTGACGAAGGTGCCGACCACGTCGACCTGAGCGTGACGGGCACGTGGGAAGGCACTCACGGTGCACGTAATGAACTCGACGTGGTCGCCGTGCACGCCAACCGGCTCCTGGTCGTGGAGTGCAAGACGACGCGCCACGGTCGGGATGTGAGTGCCGACGACCAGCAGTTCTACAAGCTCGACAGCCTGAGCCAGGACGTTCGGGGGCTGTTCGGCCACACCTGGTTCGTGACCGCGCGACACCCCTCCGAGGAAATGCACAAGCGCGCCAGGCAGCACGGCATCGAGGTGATCGGCCCAGGCCGGTTGCCGACCTTTCGTTCGGAAGTGCGCGGATGGCTCGAGGCGGTGAGGCCGAAGCCGGCGTGACCGCGGCGGCTGCGGCCGGCGGTTGGCCCGTTCGCTGAATGCCCCGTCCGGGACGTCGAAAACTTCCCGTTAGCGCGCCGGGGCTGGCAGTCACCTAGCCTTTGGGGCAGCAGGACAACAGCAAGGATCGCCGACAAATGCCAGAACGATTCAGGGACACCCTCCTTTGCGTGACCGGCCTGACGCCCCAGGTGGTTACCGAGACGGTTTACGCCCTTGCCCAGGAAGCGGCGGCGGGTGGCAAAAGCCGGATCCCTGAGCGAATCGAAGTCATCACGACGACCGAAGGCCGGCGCCGGATCCAGCTGTCCCTGTTTTCGCGTGCCGGGGGGCAGGGCCATTTCGATCAGCTCTGCAGCGACTGCGGCATCGACCGGGATGCCATTACCTTCGATGAGTCGTGCATTCACGTCATCCGTAACGGCGAGGATGAGCCCCTCGGGGACATCGTGAACGCGGACGACAACGCGCATGCCGCGGACCTCATCAACGACCGTATCCGCGCCTGGACCACAGACGATGACGTCCGGTTGCACGTATCCCTCGCTGGGGGGCGTAAGACCATGGGCTTCTACGCGGGCTACGCGCTTTCCCTGTATGCGCGCCCGCAGGATCGGCTCTCGCACGTGCTGGTGAATCCGCCTTTCGAGTCGCATCCCGATTTCTTCTATCCACCGCCGTATCCGCGGACCCTGACCCTGCGCGGCCGTAATGACTATGTGAGCACGGCGGACGCGCGGCTCCAGTTGGCGGATATCCCGTTCGTGCGCCTGCGCGAGGAAATGGACAAGACCCTGCTCTACGGCGAGCTGAGCTTCAGCGAGGCGGTCGCCCGCGCCCAGCAGGTCCTGGAACGCCCCGAGCTGGTTATCGACGTCGGTGAGCGGGTGGCGTGGCTGCAGGGCCATCCGGTGGAGCTCTCCGCGACGCATTTTGCCTGGCTGACCTGTTTCGCGCGTCGCGTGCTGGCCGGAAGGCCGCCAATCGGTTTCGGTGAGGAGGCCGCCGATGATCTGCGCGCCACGGTGGACTGGCTGGAAGGTGAGGGCCCGAGCACGCTCAAGGACCACGTCGAAGCAGCCCGGGACGAGCTGCGGCAGACCGGAGACAGTGGCTATTTCAGCCGCACCCGAACGCGCCTGAATACCGCCCTATCGGAACGTAGTGGACTCCACCCGGCCGCCGTGGCGCGCTACCAGCTCCGTTCGTATGGCCGGCGCCCCCACACGGTCTACGGGTTGCCGCTCGCCGCGGAGCAGGTCCGCATCGAGGGGGAGCCGTGACCCGCGGAGATTTGCGCGTGCCGGCGCAAGCGCCGCCACCTTCTAGCCTGAGCACGGCCCTGGAGCTGAACCCATGAGCATGGAACAGAGACAGCACACGATCACCTTCCTGACGCCGGCATTTCTCGGCGATGCCCGCCAGAACGCGGCCTGGCGGACACCGCCGTTCAAGGCCGAGCTGCGTCGGTGGTGGCGCATGGCGATCGCCTCGCACGGGCACGACCTGGCCACCGTTCGCCGCTTGGAGGGCGAGCTTTTCGGCGACGCTGCCGGCAATAGCGGCAAACGCAGCGCGCTGCGGCTACGGCTGAACGCTTGGAAACGCCACACCGAGCCGGACTGGCACTTGGCGGTGGACCGGAATCAGTTGCGCATGGCCAGTGGCCTGAGTGCGGCAGGCTATCTCGGGTTCGGGCGGGCGGAAACCCAGCGCAAGGAGACCGACCGGAAGACCGATCCGGCAATACCCGCGGGCGAGTCCGCCACGCTGCGAATGGCCTGGCCGGCCGGCGATGACAACGACGCGCTGGAACAGGCTCTGGGCCTGATGCACCGCTTCGGCACCGTTGGCGGGCGCAACCGCAACGGCTGGGGATCGTACGAAATCGAGTCGCCGCCCAAGATCCACCTCGACCGTTACCTGGTGGACTGGCGTGATGCCGTGAACAACCACGATTGGACGATCGGTGTCGGTCGGGACAAGGCCGGGCCTCTTGTATGGCAAACCCGGCCACAGAGGAGCTGGGAAGGTGCTATCCGGGTTCTTGCGGAAGTCCGCAAGGCCCTCTGCGGCGAGGCCAAGCAGCAGGGCCGCAGGCCACTGCTCTCCTATCCCGTGACGAAGGGCAACCGACCGGACTGGGACAAGCTGAGCGCACGCATCCCGAATTCCCTCCGCTTCAAGGTCATCAAGGGGGAAAAGGGCCTGCATGGCCAGATTGCCCACGTTCCCTGCGGTCCGGCCGACTTTCTGCGGCAGAAGTTCACCGCCCAGGAGGAGGCCCGCTTCCCGGATCTTTGGGAGGCATGCCACGAATTGCTGGACGACGAGTTCCAGAAGGACCTGCAGCGGGTGTCGCAATGACGCGGGAGAGTGACAGCATGGACAAGACCCTCGCGCAGGCGAAGCTGCTCGCGCGCCTGCATGACCCGGCCGAGAAGGCCCTCGTGCTGCTTCGCGACCCGGCGGGCCACGAGGGCGGCACCAGCCGCACGCTCCGCGAGGATCTCTTCGGGGAGGCACTGCCGAGCGGCGCGGCGCGCTGGGTTAAAAAGGCGGACTGGTGGGCCTCGGCCGCGGACCGGCCGCAGTTCCCCAAGGGCGCCCACGACGGCCGCTACCCGGGTTGGTCGCAGGTCCGCTTCGCCGAGGAGCCGGTGATACGGCATCCGCTTACTGGCCAGAAGCTGGACCTCCGGACGACCGGCGGACTCGGCGACACCGACATCCGGGAGATCAAGGCCCAGAGCCTCACGCACTTCCGGTCGCTGATACAGACGACTAGCGACGGTGCCGTGGACTGGCAACGCACGCTGCTCGCTTTCTGGCGTTTCGGTCCGGAGATCCGGCGCAGCGACGACCGGGCGGGCCTCGGCGAGCTGTGGCGCCGACTGCCCGCGGACACGCGCATCCCCGATCACACCATCTGGGATCACCTGGACCTGGTCTCGGGATTCACCGGGGCCTTCCACGCGGATGACGACGGCCGCTGCGCGCTGCTGCACGTCGCCCTCGGGCCGGTCCAGGACTTCATCTCCGCGGCCCGCACCACCTCGGACCTGTGGGCCGGCTCCCACCTGCTCGCCCGCCTTTCCTGGGAGGCGATGCGGGTCGTCTGCGAGCGGCTGGGACCAGATGCCATCCTCTTCCCGAATCTCCGCGGCGTGCCCCAGGTGGACCTCTGGCTGGTGGAGAACGGGCTGGACCGCGCGCTCTTTCAGCAGGCGAACTGGACAAGAACGGTCAATGGCGAACAGCGCGTGACGACCGACGCCAACCCGCTGTTCAGTGCCGCCCTGCCGAACCGTTTCCTGGCGATCGTGCCCGCGGCCCTCACCGAGGAGATCGCGATGGCCGTGCGGGACCACGTCCGGG
>NZ_WNXE01000410.1:0-1556 GCF_010993615.1 Arhodomonas sp. KWT
GCCACCGCCACGGCGGCGAAGCTCATCAACGCCAGGGCCATGAGCGCCCACGCGAGCGGGCCGGGCGCGGGCGGCGGCGGCAGAGTGGCCCCGGTCGCCGCGGTGGTCAGCGCGTGCAGGGCGAAGTAGCCCAGGGTGGTCGCCAGGGCGTAGATCGACGTGCGCCGGGTCAGTGCCCGGGGGGCGTGGTCGGCGAAGCCCTGCGCCAGCAGATAGGCCACGCCCAGGATCAGGATCAGGCCAAGGGCGATCACCTGGGGAGGCTTGGATTCGAGCCCGAAGAGCAGGCCGACGACAATATACGTCGCTAGCGCCGTGGCGAACGCGCCGCCGACCGCGGACGGCCCGGGCACGGCGACCGGGCCCGGCCGGCGCGCCGCGGTGACCTGCTCGACGCCGGAGCCGGAGGCGAGGAACGCGTGTGCCTTGTACAGCGAGTGGGCGATCAGGTGCAGCAGCGCGAGGGGGAAGAGGCCCAGGCCGCACTGCATGACCATGAAGCCCATCTGCCCGACGGTGGACCAGGCGAGCGAGGTCTTCACCGCCGGCTGGGTGAGCATCACCATCGCCCCGAACAGGGCGGTGAAGCCCCCGAGGGCCACCAGCGACGCCATCACCAGCGGCGCCTGCAGGATAACGTCGGCGAAGCGGATCAGCAGGAAGCCGCCGGCGTTGATCACCCCCGCATGCAGCAGCGCCGAGACGGGCGTGGGGGCCTCCATGACCTCCGTGAGCCAGCCGTGGGTCGGGAACTGGGCGGACTTGAGCGCGGCGGCGAGGGCGAGCAGGAGTGCCGCCCAGCGCATGGCCGTGGTGGCGGACTCAGTGCCTGCGGCGGCCAGGATCGCGGCGATGTCGCCGCTGCCGCAGGCGACGGCCAGGATCACGGCCGCCCCGCAGAGGGCGGCGTCCCCGAGACGGGCCATCACGAACTTCTTGCGTGCCGCCAGCCGGGCCCGGCGCCGTTGCGGATAGAACAGCAGAAGCCGGTGCAGGCAGACGCTGGTGGCGATCCAGGCCGCCACGAGCAGGAGCAGGTGCCCGGAGATCACCAGCACCATGACCGACGCGAGTGTGGCGCACAGCCAGCCGGTGAACGCGCCCTCGCGGGCCTCGCCGTCCATGTACGTTGCCGTATAGCGCAGGACGATCCAGCCGACGAGGCTGACGAGGGCGAGCAGGGCCATGCTGACCACGTCCAGCCTTATGCCGGCGAGTGTCGCCGGCCCGTAATGCACGAGCACCCCCACGGCGGCCAGTGCCGTGGCGACGGCCAGGAGCGCCGCCGATTGCGCACCGCGCGGGACCCCCCGCGGGCGCCGGCCCGGGCGTAGCAGGCCGAAGACCGCCGCGGCGGCCAGGGCGATCGGGGCGAGTGCGGGCAGGGCTTGAACGGGCATCGCGTACTCTCGGACTTGGGTGCGGAGACGTTGTACCAAGATGCGGGAAAGATAAAAAATTCATTGTTTGCCCATTTTGGTTAAATAAAATAGAACGGTATGCAGCAGCTCAACTATCACCACCTGCGCTATTTCTGGGCGGTGGCACACGAGGGC
>NZ_WNXE01000411.1:0-1555 GCF_010993615.1 Arhodomonas sp. KWT
TCGGCGAACCGCTGAGCATGAACTTCATGGTCGGCGGCGCGGCGATCCTCGCCGGCGTGGTCTGCATCAACCTGTAGGCGGCCCCCCATCGCCTGTATCGAGCGCGGCATCCAGCGCCCGCAGAAAGCGCTCGACCACCGGCGAATGGGCCGGCACGGCACGCCGGACACACCACAGGGGGCGTCGCAGCGAGAGCTCCGGCACGTCGACGAAGCGCACCCCGCCCCGGACACTCGCCTGGGCCGCGGCCAGCCGGCTCACACAGGCCAGCCCCGCGCCGGACGCCACCGCACGCACGATCGCGCCGCTGTCGTCCATCACCAGGCCACCCCGGGGCACCGGGTGCCCGGCAAGTGCCAGGCTCTGCTCGAACACCGCCCGGGTCCCGGACCCGGGCTCGCGCACGACCCAGGGATGCTCGGCCAGCGTCGCCGCCGACAACCCCTCCACCGGATAGTCGGCCGGCGCGATCACCTGCAGCGCATCGGTACGCCAGGCGGAGACGTCGACATCGTCCCGCTGGGCCGGTCCCTCGATGAAACCCACGTCCGCCTCCAGTGCAGCGACGCGCGCCTCCACCGCCGCGCTGTTGCCCGAGAGCACCGTAATCCGCAGGCCCGGGTGCTGCCGGCCGAGCCGTGCCAGCGCGGCGGGCAGAACGTAGCGGGCAATGGTGTTGGAGGCGGCAACCTGCACCTCCCCGCTCAGCTCTGCCGCGGCATCCCCCGGCGCGAGCTGCGCGGGGACGTCCTCCAGCGCCGCCATCGGGGCCGCCACGAGTTCCAGCAGCTGACGCGCCGCCGCCGTGGGCACGATCTCCCGGCCGCGACGCTCGAACAGCGTGATCCCGAGGGCGTCGGCGAGCTCGTGCACGGCCTGGCTGACCGCCGCCTGACTGAGGTGCAGCGTCGACGCCGCACGCTTGACCTGGCCGGTGCGCACGACCGTCGCGAATATCTCGAGCTGGCGCAGGGTGAAGCGGTTCATCGGCACAACAATTCGGCGTCACCTAAGTTATAAATAAATAATAATCGATTTTGCGAAATAATTCCCGCCGGTACCGTCTCGCCATCCTTTACCGACGGAGACTGGACATGCCCGCCGACACCACTACCGCCCGCCGGCCGGCCCCGGCGCTGGACCGCATCGCCACCGTCGCTCCGGGCCTGACCCTGTGCGCCGTGCTTGCCGGCCTGTCCTACGCCATCACCGCGTGGCCGGCGCTCAACAAGGCAGTTCCGCTGAGCGCGCTGACCGTGGGCATCCTCGCCGGCGTCCTGGTACGTCTGTGTGTGCCGATCCCGGCGGCCATGGAACCCGGTATCCGCTGGACGCTGCACTACGTGCTGCGCACTGGCATCGTGCTTCTCGGCTTCCGGCTGGTGGTGCAGGACATGCTCTCGGTCGGCATGGGCGGCCTGGCGCTGGTCGTGCTCGCCGTAGGCAGCACCCTCACCCTGGCCGTGGTGCTCGGACGTGCGCTCCGGCTGCCGGACACCCTGAGCGTGCTCGTCGGCTCCGGCACCGGGATCTGCGGCGCCTCCGCCGTGGTGGC
>NZ_WNXE01000412.1:0-1555 GCF_010993615.1 Arhodomonas sp. KWT
CAGCCGGAAGGTCTTGCCGAAGCACTTAAAGCCGTGGCGCAGCACATGCAGGGCGTTCTTGGAGGCCAACTCCTTGACCAGCGCCCCCAGCAGCACCTCGCCCGCCTTGTCCCCGTGCAGCTTCACCAGCGACTGCCAGCGCTCCGTCTGGCTGGCGGAGACGAAGGCAATGGCCTCATCCGGAAACAGCGCCCGGGCCGGATCGAAGCCGCTGGCGTCACCGCGCTCATAGCCGCCCTGCTCGATCAGCGACTGCTCCATGGCCTGTTCGAAGTAGGTTTCCTGGTGCATGGGCTTCTCCGGTTCAGGCCACCTTGATCTGGCCGGTGACGGCATTGGTGATCAGGGCGGAGCGGTATTCTTGGAGTTTCTCGATCACGGAGAGCACCTTCGATCTGATCGTTTCAAATCGACGTTCTTCGCGTAACAAGAAATCAACTATTTCTTCTTGCTCATAGGAAGGTGGAACGGGTATTGGGAAATCCTTTACAAATATTTCTGGTACACGCTTTTGCCCCCCAGCACCATACATTGCACCCTCGCCAACTTTCCTGAAAGCATCAGATATGGTTATGTAAAACATCAGACGCGGAGAGATTAAAGATTTGGGTCGGACAACATAAAGCTCAGTCGTTCCAAAGCCAACACCGTTCAATAGGTCTTCGGCCAAAGCTCCCTTCCCATTCTCAAAGCACGGCGTAATCTTGGCTACCAAGATATCGTCGTTGGCAAAATACGTATATCCATCAGTTACGTCACTTAGCGTCTTAGTCTGTTCCAAGGTCAGTCCGCCACACACCCCCACATTTGCCATTGGCACAAACGATATTTCAGCATCCTCTCCAATAACTAGGCCTTTCGCTGAGGGGCCAACATCAGCCATAAAACGCAAACGTACGCATTTCCAATGCGCCGGAATCTCCCCCAGCCACTCGATGCCGCTGTCTTTCATGGGGGCGTCGGGGTTGAGACCCTTGGTGACGGCGCGGGTGATCAGGGCGATGCGCTTTTCGGCCAGCCGGTCGCGCAGGCGGCGCTTTTTGGCGGTCAGGGTGTCGATCTCGGCGGTCTTGCGGTCGAGGAAGGCGGCGATTATTTTCTGCTGATCCAGTGGCGGCAGCAGCGCCTGAAAGTCCTTGATGAACTGATCGGGCACGCGTTTTTGCCCGCCAGCGCCATACATCGCACCTTCACCCAGATTACGGAACAGCTCAGAAATGCTCAGATAAAACAGGAAACGTCCGTCGATTTCTTTGGCCGGGCGAATGACATGCAGCTCCGTTGTGCCAAATGCAATGCCATTCTTCAGCCCTTCCGCGAACGCACCCTTGCCGTTCTCGAAGCACGGGGTAATCTTCGCGACAACGACATCACCGTCGGCAAAGTAGGTATAGCGGTCGCCGATGTCGTCCAGCGCCTTGACTTGTTCCAGCTGAATACCACCATGTTCGCCAATCGCGGCCATGGGCACGAAAGAGGGTAGTGTCCCAGGAAGTGTGTAAAAGCGGCTGAGGAGGTCACCGCGGGTCTCCGTTAGGATTCGGGTTGTGAAGAC
>NZ_WNXE01000413.1:0-1547 GCF_010993615.1 Arhodomonas sp. KWT
GTGAGCGCCGCCTACCGCACGCCGGACCTCAAGGAGGGCGACTCCAACTGGGTCGAGGGCGGCGGTGGTCCGCGCCGCGACGGTGCCGACGTCGGCAACTCCGCTCTCGAGCCCGAGGAGAGCATCACCTACGAGCTCGCGGCCCTGTGGCGGGGCTACGACGGCGTGGAGGCGGGCGTGACCGTGTTCTACACGGACTACGACAACAAGATCGAGAAGCCGACCATCTGCGACATCGATCAGGGCGATCCGTCCTGCACCTACCTGGGCGAGGACTACGAGATGATCGCGCAGTACCGCAACGTCAGCGAGGCCCACGTCCAGGGCGCGGAGCTCAGCCTGGGCTTCCCCGTGGGTGAGCGCGTGGAGGTGAACATGAGCTACACCTTCACGGACAGCGAGCAGGACTCCGGTGACAATGCCGGCCATCCGCTCGACAACCAGCCCCGCCACCGCGCCGTCCTGGGCGTGAACTACCGGGCCAGCGAGGCCGCCCGGCTGTGGGCGAAGGCCCGCTACAAGGGCACCGCGGAGCAGGTCGTCGGCCGCGGCGGACTGAGCGAGGCGTACCCGAGCTACACCCTCGTGGACGCGGGCATGAGCTACCGGGTCAGCGACCGTGTACGGCTGTTCGGCGGCATCTACAACCTGCTGGACAAGGAGATCGCCTACGAGGACTACAACCGCGTGCTCGACGGCCGTCGTTACAACGCCGGCGTGACGGTGTCGTTCTGAGCGCCGGCGGCGCCCCCGGGCTGCGGCGGGCGCCGCCGTGTTACCCTCGCCCGCGTATCACTGGCGAGACACGACAGCGGCGGGCAGGCGCACGATGACAGCGAGCACGAGGCCGGACCTTCCCATGGGCATGCCCGCCGCCCGCAAGCTCTCGGGCGACGAGCTCGGCCTCGTGCTCCTCACCCTGCTGGCGGACGCCGACGGTTACGGCACCGAGCTCGGCGACCGCATCGAATACCTCTCCGGGGGCTTCTACCGCCCCAGTCCCGGCAGCCTCTATCCCGTGCTCACCGCCCTCGGCCGCGACGGTTACGTCGCCCAGCAGCGCGAGGGCCGGCGCAAGTACTACCGCCTCACCGACCGTGGCCGTGACTATCGGCGGGAACACGCCGGGACCGCCGAGCGCGTCGTCGCCCGGCTGGAGCGGGCCGGGCGCAAGTACCGTGCGCTGCGTCAGGCCATGGCGGATATCGCGGATAGCGACGAGGAAGGCGCCAGCCTTGCCCAGGACCTGCTGGAGGCGCGCATGGAACTCAAATCGATCCTCCACCGCAGCCTCGACCGGCCCCCGGCCGTTCAGCGCCGGATCGTCGCCCTGCTCGATGAGACCGCGGAACGGCTGAATGCCATCCTCGATGAGGCCCCGAAGGGGTAGGTCATCCCGCCGCGCTAAACTCCGGGTGAACGTTGCCGATGACTGAACTATCCAATATGAGGCGTGGTTCTCAGTCTTGATTACATCCGGGCGTTTCGGTAAACAGCATTCAGCTTACGACATTACACACTGAAACGGATCCGGAACCGGAAGGCGG
>NZ_WNXE01000414.1:0-1536 GCF_010993615.1 Arhodomonas sp. KWT
AGCCGCTCGTTGCCACTGGCGTCCTGCACGCGGAAGCGCGCGGTCCGCGCCGGGCCGTCGACGGCGACGAGGTTGCTGTTGAACGCCAGATCGATGCCGTAGCGCTCGACGTAGCGCATCAGCGGCGGCACGAACGTCTCGACGCCGAAGAGCACGGCGCCGGCGCTCTTGAACTCGACGTCGATGGCGTCGAGCACCCCGCGGCGACGCCACTCATCGCACGCGAGATACATCGCCTTCTGCGGGGCCCCCGCGCACTTGATGGGCATCGGTGGCTGGGTGAACAGCGCCCGCCCGCCATGCAGGCCCTGTACGAGATCCCAGGTGTAGGAGGCCATCTCGTAGCGATAGTTGGAGGTTACACCGTTGCGGCCGAGGGTCTCCGACAGGCCCTCGATGGCGGCCCAATCCAGCCGGATCCCCGGAGCAGCGACCAGCGTCCGGTAACTCAGGCGCTCGCCGTCCTCCAGTACCACCCGGTTCTGCCCGGGCTCGAAGGCCGCGACCGCGGCCCGGATCCAGCGCGCGCCCGCGGGCATGAGGTCGGCCATGGGGCGTACCGTCTGCTCGCGCCTGAAGACACCGCCACCGACGAGCGTCCAGCCCGGCTGGTAGTAGTGCTGCTCGCGGGGCTCGATAACTGCGATATCCAGCGCCGGACGCCGGGCCAGCAGGCTGGCGGCGGTGGCAAGGCCGGCGGCACCGCCGCCGACGATGAGCACGTCGTACCGGCGGCCGTTGCCGGTGTCGGTGGCCTCGCCGGTGGTGTCGGCGGACCAGGCCGCTTCCAGTCGCGGGCGCAGGCCGGACAGGTCATAGCCCGCAGTGGCGCACGTGGCGAGCACCGCGTCCGGCGCGAGGTGGCGGGCCTCGTTCAGGGCCCAGAGGCTGGTGGAGCGTGAGCCGGTGCGGCAGAAGGCAACCACCGGGCCGCGGGCATTGGCGAGGATCGTCGCGAACGCGCGGACGTCGTCGTCCGTGATCTGACCGGAGACCACCGGGACGTAGTGATAGGCGATGCCGAGGCGCTCGGCGGCCGCCGCGAGCTCGGCACCGGCAGGCTGATCCCCGCTCTCGCCGTCGGGACGGTTGTTGATGACGGTCTGCACGCCCTCGGCGGCGAGCGCGCCGAGGTCGCTCGCCCGGAGCTGGGTGGTCACCGCGTAGAACGGCGACAGCGGTTTTCTCGTCTCCACGGTCTCTCTCCTCCCTGCCGTGGAACGCGCGGGCTCAGAGCGCGTTCAGCGGTATCTTGATATAGCGCACGCCGTTGGATTCCGCCGGCGGAAAGGCACCGGCGCGCATGTTGATCTGGACGGACGGCAGGATCAGCCGCGGCATGTCGAGGGTGGCGTCGCGTTCGGTGCGCATCTGCACGAACGTCTCCTCGTCCACGTCGTCATGGACGTGCACGTTGGTGGCGCGCTCCTCGGCCACGGTGGTCTCCCAGCGGTACTCATCCCGGCCCGGGGCCTTGTAGTCGTGGCACATGAACAGCCGGGTCTCGCCGGGCAGCGAGAGCACGCGGCGAATGGA
>NZ_WNXE01000415.1:0-1532 GCF_010993615.1 Arhodomonas sp. KWT
CTGGTGATGCTCATCTACGGGGTGATGCCGCGGGCCGGCTACATCCTCGTGCGCACCCCCGCGGAGCTGCTCTCGCTGCTGTTCAATCTCTATTTCATCGCCATCATCGCCCAGGCGATCCTCTCCTGGGTGATCCAGCCGGGTCAGTACCACCCGGCACAGACCCTGCTCTACAGCCTCACCGAACCGGTGCTGCGGCCGATACGCCAGCTCGTGCCCCTGATCGGCGGCATCGACCTGTCACCGCTGGTGGCGCTGATCCTGCTCCAGGTGCTGAAGATGCTGGTGATGCAGCCGCTCAACCACATCGCCCCGCCGCTGTTCTGATGGCACGCGGGGCAATGCATGCCCCGCCCGATGCTGCCGCCAGCCGTCCGGGCGCCAGCAATCCAGGGGACACCGCGACGCGGCCGGTCGGGCACCTCAATGCCGCCCGAAGGGGGCACGAGACCAGCCTCTGGATTTCTGCCGCCCAGACTCCTAGTATCGGCGAGCATTGTCCCGGATAGCAGCGAGCCCATGCCGAAGACCATTCCGTCCGACTCCGTCGGCCTGGTGGCGCCACGCCACGCACGTTTCGACGAACCGCTGGCACTGGAATGCGGGCGCGAGCTGCCCGGCTTCGAGCTCGTCTACGAGACCTACGGCACACTGAACGCGGACGCCAGCAACGCCGTACTGATCTGCCACGCCCTTTCGGGCACCCACCACGCCGCCGGCTACCATACCCTCGAGGACAGCAAACCCGGCTGGTGGGAGGCGATCATCGGACCGGGCAAGCCCGTGGACACCAACCGGTTCTTCGTGGTGTGCAGCAACAACCTCGGCGGCTGTCACGGCTCCACCGGCCCGGCGACGGTCAACCCGGCCACCGGCGAGCCCTGGGGGCCGGACTTCCCGATGGTTACCGTCCACGACTGGGTCGCCAGCCAGGCACGGCTCGCCGATCACCTGGGCGTCCATCGCTGGGCGGCGGTGGTGGGCGGCAGCCTCGGCGGCATGCAGGCCCTGCAGTGGGCCATCGACTACCCCGACCGGCTGGCCAACGCGGTGACTGTTGCCGCCGCACCCCGCCTGTCGGCGCAGAACATCGGCTTCAACGAGGTCGCCCGCCAGGCCATCCGGGGTGATCCGGACTACCACGAGGGGCGCTACCAGGCCATGGGCACCGTGCCCCGCCGCGGGCTGATGCTCGCGCGCATGCTCGGACACATCACCTACCTGTCCGACGAGGCGATGCACGAGAAGTTCGGCCGCGACCTGCGTGAGGGCAAGCCCGACTACGACTTCCACTACGGCGTGGAGTTCGAGGTCGAAAGCTACCTGCGCTACCAGGGGCGTGCGTTCATCAACCGTTTCGACGCCAACACGTACCTGCTCATGACCAAGGCGCTCGACTACTTCGATCCGGCGGCCGCCCACGGCGGGGATCTCGCCCGGGCGCTCGCCGGTGTGCAGGCACGCTTCCTGGTGCTGGCGTTCACCAGCGACTGGCGCTTCCCGCCGGCGCGCTCGCTGGAGATCGTGCGCGC
>NZ_WNXE01000416.1:0-1527 GCF_010993615.1 Arhodomonas sp. KWT
GCCGGCAGGTCGTCGCGCGGCTGCCGCTGATGGCCAACGAGCTCGGCCTGTTTCTCGCCGCCGGGATGCTGGCCGCGGGGCTTGAGGGCGTGGTCGCCACGCTCGGCGGCTGGGTGCCGTTCGCCCACTTCGGGGGGCTGCAGGCCGGGGTGGTGCTGGCGCTGATGGTGGCGGTCTCGCTGGTGGGCGTGCACCCGGTAATCGGCATCGCTGCCTTTGGCACGCTGCTCGCGCCGCTCTCCCCGGACCCCAGCCTGCTGGCGATGACCTTTCTCGCCGGCTGGGGGATCGGCGTCGCGGTGAGTCCGCTCTCCGGACTGAATCTGGCCCTGCAGGGCGCCTATGACGTCGCCCCCGCCCGGGTGGTGCGGCTCAACTGGCGCTACGGCGTGGTGATGGTCGCGGCGAGTACCGTTGCCTTCGTCCTCTACGCCCGGCTTGTGCCGGGCTGAGGGCTCAGCGCTCGTCCACGAAGGCGCTGCGGTGGAAGGCCGCGGCCGCGGCCACCTCGGCCACGCCGCTCTCGCCCGGCTCGGGGGCGTCGCCGCCGGCAAGCACCTCCAGCACCGAGCGCACGCCGCGGGAGAGTGCCTCCGTGTGGTAGCCCCCCTCCAGGACGAAGGCCAGGCGGCCGTCGCAGTGGCGGGCAGCGATCTCGCGTACGATGGCGGTCATCGCGGCGAAGCCCTCGAAGGTGACGTTCAGCGCCAGGTCCAGGCGGTGGGCGTCGAAACCGGCCGAAACCAGCACCAGGTCCGGCTCGAACCAGTCCGCGGCGGGGACCAGGATCTCGCGGAAGGCCTTGAGCATGGCGGTATCGCCGGCCCCGCCGGGCAGTGGCACGTTCACGGTGGTGCCCTCGCCGAGTCCGACACCGACCTCCTCCAGGGCGCCGGTCCCGGGGTAGAAGGGGGCGGCGCGGTGGGCGTCGAAGAACAGCACGTCCGGGTCGGCCCAGAAGATGTCCTGGGTGCCGTTGCCGTGGTGGACATCCCAGTCGACGATGAGCACGCGCCGGCAGCCCAGCCTGGCCTGGGCGTGGGCGGCGGCCACGGCGACGTTGTTGAACAGGCAGAAGCCGCGGGCGCGCACGGGCTCGGCGTGGTGGCCCGGCGGACGGACCAGGGCGAAGGCGGCCGGCGCCTCGCCGGCGACCACCGCCTCCACCGCGGCGATGGCGGTGCCGGCCGCCCATTCCGCGGCCTCGACGCTGCCCGGGGAGACAGCGGTGGTGTCCACGTCCACCCAGGCGTGCTTGCCGCGCAGCGCGAAGATGGTGTCGAGGTATGTCCGTGTGTGTACGCGGGCGAGCTCGTCGACCTCTGCCTGCCGGCCCGGGCCGAAGCGTATGCCGGCGACGGGCTCGCGTTCCAGCAGTTCCAGGATCGCGGTCAGCCGGCCGGGGTGCTCGGGGTAGTTCCACTGCACGCCGAGGCCGGCGAGGATCTCGCGGACCCGCCGCTCCAGGCGGCCGGGCAGGAAGGGGTCATGCGCGTCCGGGCGGTGGGCGAGCATGTGCTCGTCGTG
>NZ_WNXE01000417.1:0-1523 GCF_010993615.1 Arhodomonas sp. KWT
TCACCGCCTCGTTCTTCAGCGCCGACTGGGTCCAGCGCCTGGCCGCCATTCAGCCCTTCGGTGTAGTGCTGGACGCGATGGCGGCCCTGCTCCCCTATCTGCTCATCATCGCCGCGTTCGCCTTCATCTACCTTTTCGTGCCCAACACCCGGGTCCGCCCGACCGCGGCGCTGGTGGGCGCGCTGGTCGCCGGCGTGCTCTGGCAGAGCACCGGCTGGCTGTTCGCCTCCTTCGTCGCCGGCTCGACCCGCTATACCGCAATCTACTCGGCGTTTGCCGCACTCGTGATCTTCATGATCTGGCTCTACCTGAGCTGGTTGATCCTGCTCATGGGCGCGAGCATCGCCTACTACTACCAGTACCCAAGGCAGATGCTGCTCCACGGCGAGCCGGCGCCGCTGAGCCCGCGGCTGCGTGAACGGATCGCCCTCGCGATCATGGCCCGGGTTGCCACGGCGTTCTATGCACGCGCGCCGGCGCCGGGCGCGGAGGCCCTCGCTGAGGCGCTGCGCGTGCCCATGCACGCCGTCGGCGAGGGACTGGATGCGCTGGTCTCGACCGGCATGCTGTGCCCGCTCGAGGACCCGCACGGCCACACGGCCTACCTCCCGGGAACGCCGCCGGAGCGCACCACGCTGGCCGAGGTACTCGCCGCCGTGCGCCGCCACGGCGAACGCCCCGGCCTGGACCTGCACATGCTCCGGATCCCCGCCGCGGCACAGCGCGCCGCCGAGGCCTGGGACGCCTCGCTGGAGGACACGCTGAGCGGGGTCACGGTCAGGGATCTGACCCGGGAGGACATGGCATGACCCCGGCCCACGGCGGCGACGACCGGTTGATCCGGGATCTCCGGCTGCTGGAGGCCCTGGAGGCCCACGGCTCGATCAACGCCGCGGCGGAGGCGGCGGGCATGGGCTACCGCTCGGCCTGGAACCGCATCGAGCGTATCGCCAACCTGTCGACGGTACCGTTGCTGGAGCGCCGCACCGGCGGGCGCCGGGGCGGCGGCACCCGACTCACGCCGGCAGGGCAGCAGCTGCTGACGGCGTGGCGCCGGCTTGCCGAGGAGCAGGCGCGACTGGGTGAGGCCGCCGGGACGGCGGAGACAGACGCGGAGGCACTGGCGTTGACCCGGCGGCTCGCCCTGCGCACCAGTGCCCGCAACCAGATCTTCGGCCGGGTGACGCGCATCCGCTCGGACGCCGTAGAGGTGGAGGTCTGCCTCACCCTGGCCGACGGCACCCAGGAGATCGCCTCAGTGATTACCGCGGAGAGCCTGCGCGAGCTGGGCATCCGCGAAGGCGACGGCGTCCACGCACTAATCAAGGCCTCCACGGTGATCATCGCCACCGACGTCGCGGCGGTAAGCGCACGCAACCGCCTCTCCGGCCGAGTCGCACGGGTGGTGCCGGGCACGGTCAACGCAGAGGTGGTCATCGAGATCCCGGGCGGGCAGACCATCGCCGCCACCATCACCCGGGACAGCGTCGAGCGCCTCGGCCTGGCACCGGGCGTGGCGGCCA
>NZ_WNXE01000418.1:0-1517 GCF_010993615.1 Arhodomonas sp. KWT
GTGCCCCCTGGATGACGCACCCGATTGTACAATAATATTGTACAACATCATCCCGGTGCCATGCCGGACCGCGACCGGCATCGCCGGCCACTGTCCGCGCCGAGCGAACACGAGGTTGCCATGCCGAACCAGACAGACCGGCCCGGAGACGGCCGCCTGGCCCTGATCACCGGTGCCAGCAGCGGTATCGGCGAGGCCCTGGCCGTGCGCCTGGCCGCCCACGGCTGGCGGGTGGTGGCCGCGGCCCGGCGCCGGGCCGCGCTGGAGGCCCTTGCGGAACGGGCGTCCGGTCCGGGGCGGATCATCCCCCAGGTCCTGGACGTCACCGACGCCGATGCCTTCGCCGCGCTGGTGACCACCGTGGAGGCCGATCATGGCGAGATCGACACAGTGATCCTCAACGCCGGCGACTACGAGCCCGTGCGTCTGGACGAGCTCGATCCGGCGGTATTCGAGCGCCTGATCCGGGTCAACTACCTGGGCACGGTCAACGGTCTCGCCGCCTGTCTGCCGGCGATGCGCCGCCGGGGGCGCGGTCAGGTGCTGGTGATGGGCAGTCTCTCGGCCTACCGCGGTCTGCCCCGGGCCGCCGCCTACGGCTCCACCAAGGCGGCGGTGCTGAGCCTCGCCGAGTCGCTGCGGCCCGAGGCGGAGCGTGCCGGGATCGCGCTGCGCGTGGTCAGTCCCGGCTTCGTGAAGAGCCGGCTCACGGAGCGCAATGACTTCCGCATGCCCCAGCTCATGGACCCCGCCGATGCCGCGGCGGCGATCCATGCCGGTATCGACGGTAACGGCTTCGAGGTGTTCTTCCCGAGGCGGCTCGGGTGGACGCTCAAGCTCCTGAGGCTGCTGCCCTACCGGCTGTACTTCGCGCTGATGCGGAGGCTGGCGTGAACGCCCCGGAGTACGCGGCGTTCTTCGCCGCGCTCACGCCGGCGGACCTGACACGTTTCGAGTCCGTATTCACCGACGACGCCCGTTTCGTCGATCCGTTCAACGACGTCCGCGGGGTCGCCGCGGTCCGCGGGGTATTCGAGCACATGTTCCGGGTCTGCGAGGGGGTGCGCTTCGAGATCACCGAGATCGTCGGCGATGCCGACGTGGCCTACCTGCGCTGGCGCGGCCACCTCGTGCTCAACGGGGGCCGGGCGCTACCGCCCATCGACGGCGTCTCGCGGGTGCGTTTCGCCGCCGACGGCCGGGTGGCCGAGCACGTGGACTACTGGGACGCCGCCGGCCAGCTCTACGCCCGCCTGCCGGTGCTCGGGGCACTCATGCGCTGGCTGCGCCGGCGCCTGAGTGCGCCCGTCACGCCCCCCTGAACCCGGCGCTCATGTCCCCCGCGCGGCGGGCGCCGTACCAGCACGTAGTGCCTCGTGGGCGGCCCGGTCCAGCGGGAAGCGCCAGACCAGCGCGGTAGCGGCGAGCTTGAACGGTATCGGCGCGGCGCCGTAGAACAGCGCCAGCGCGAGGCCGTCCCCGGAGGCGGGCGCCGCCGGATCGAATCCCAGCGCCGC
>NZ_WNXE01000419.1:0-1516 GCF_010993615.1 Arhodomonas sp. KWT
CCCCTCTCCCGCAAGGGGAGAGGGGGGCGCGGCCGCAGGTCGGCTGCTCTGGGCAGCCGACATCCTCGCCACACCGGAAATGGACCGGTCGCCCGACCGCAGCCGACATTCGCCGGACGTGGGGGTGCTTCCGCACCGTGGGACAGGCGCCGCAGTCGTGTGACCTCTCGCGCCATCTGCGACGGCATGTCGCACACGGGCCCACGACCGTGCACGACCGACCGGATGGTGTCGCGTCCGCTACTGTGCGGTCCAGCCGCCGTCCACCGGCATGGACGCGCCGGTGATCTGGGACGCCGCGTCGGTGCACAGGAACGCCGCCAGCGCCCCGATCTGCTCGGGCTGGACGAACTGCTTGGACGGCTGCTTGTGGCGGACAAGCTCGATCTTGGCGTCGTCGATGGACAGGCCCTGCTCGTCGGCGATCTTCTGGATCTGCGCCTGGATGAGCGGGGTCTCCACCCACCCGGGGCAGATCGCGTTGCAGGTGATGCCGCGGTCGGCGTTTTCCAGGGCGATGACCTTGGTCAGGCCGACGATGCCGTGCTTGGCGGAGACGTAGGCGGCCTTGTTGACCGAGGCCACCAGGCCGTGGGCGGAGGCGGTGTTGATGATGCGGCCCCAGCCCTGGCGCTGCATGTGCGGCAGCGCGGCGTGGGCGGCGTGAAAGGCCGAGGAAAGGTTGATCGCGATGATAGCGTCCCATTTCTCCCGGGGGAATTCCTCGGTGGGGGCGGTGAACTGGATGCCGGCGTTGTTGACCAGGACGTCGATGCGGCCGAAGGCCTCGACACAGTCGGCGATCAGCGCCTCGACCTCCTCCGGCCTGCTCATGTCCGCGGGGTTGTAGCGCACGGTCACGCCGTGCTCCGAGGCGATGGCATCGGCGATCGCCCCGCCCTCCTCCCGCGGTTCGATACCGTTGATGACGACGTTCGCCCCGGCACCCGCCAGGCTTTCTGCGACCGCGCGGCCGATGCCGCTGGTGGAACCGGTGACCACTGCTGCCTTGTCTTTCAGAGTCATGATCCAGATGCTCCCGTCGTCTGATGAGGTGGGGACCGGCGCCCGATCCGGTGCTCATTATCGCAGTCTCCGCGCGCGCACTTGCAAGCGCCGCCGCTCGCCGGCTCCGCAGGCCGGCCCCTCCACTCGCATCGCCCGATCGGTTACGATCCCGGGTCGAGGCAGGAGCCGCCGCGAGCGCGGCGGGAAGACAGACAGATCAAGGATCACAAGCAATGAGCGCCGACTTCCCCATCGTACGAGAGCCCTCCGACTACGAGCTCCATAACAGCAGCATGGCGCATTACATTCGCTGGCTGGAGGAGCGTGGTTACGGGCCGTTCCCGGACTATCACGCACTGCACCGCTGGTCGGTGGCGGACATCGAGGCCTTCTGGGCGACGATCTGGGAGTACACCGGGGTGATCGCCTCGGCACCGTACGAGCAGGTGCTCGGCGCCCGGGAGATGCCCGGCGCGGAGTGGTTCCCCGGGGCGCGGCTGAACTTCGC
>NZ_WNXE01000041.1:0-22703 GCF_010993615.1 Arhodomonas sp. KWT
GGTGGGGGAGCAGCCCGGCCGGTGCGCCGAGCTCCAGGCGCAGCAGCCGCTGGTGCTGCGTGAGCTCGACGTCGAAACGATCGAGCAGCGTGTCCATGAGAGAGACATCCGTCATAGCCAATCTTCCTGATTGCTTCTCGCCCGATGAGTTTCGGGGCATCCTTGCCGCGGGTCTCACCCGCTGCTAACAGGCACTCTGCATTTGTGGCAGCCGGTCACCGACCGTGCTTCCCGCCTCACCGGGCAAGCCAGGTACCGGCGCCATCGAAGGCCCTTAGGCCACGGCCGCGGGTAACCGCTTCACCGGCACGGAACCGCCCGTGGTGCCCTCGCCTCGTCCGGTGGTCGCGATAACGCCCACCGATGACGTCCTACCCGGCATCAGCCACGCCCTTGTCCGCCTCGAGTGCAGGACTACCAAGCAGCCACTGCGCGCCGGTAATGCCATCCTCTCTGAGCTGGAGCAGCAGAGCGTTGCCATCCACTCCGGCCACCGCAGCCCCGAGGGCGATCTGGACGCCGTAAGCGGCATCGCCGGGCCAACCGCACAGCATCTCGATATCGGCACCATGCTCGGCGAGGTCCATCTGCGGATAGCGGACACTGAGCATGCCCGCCAGCTCCCCGGAACGCCCCGGCAAGCCCGGGGTATCCGTAATGATCGTATCCGCCTCGGGCAGATCGTCACATACCGATGCCGTATATTCGCCGATACAATCCTCCAACGCCTGCGACAGCCCGCGCCCCTTCCGTCTCGACACGCACGCGCTCCGCTGCCCGCGATGCAGCGTCCACGCGGTCCCCGGGGCGCCCCCCGACTCGTCCGGCACGAGCCGCCTGAACACAACAGCGCTGGCGGCCTCCCCGGCGGCCAGACCCTGCGGATGCATTACCGTCCTCAGGGCGCCTTCACGGGCGAGCTGGTCCACACCAGGGCCATTGACCAGCGACGAGGCTGACAGCCAGACCACCCATCTGGCACGGCTCCCCGGCATCGGTGCCAGACGCTCGTGAAGGTTTGCACAGTCGGCAGGAGGGCGGACCTCGACCCACTGGAACGTGACCGGCAACCGCCACCGCTCCAGCATGCCCTTCAGCCGCTCGACGACCCAGTCACGCGCAGGGGCGGCCAGTGCGGTTGTCCAGACCACATCCACGACGGCCTCTTCGGGGATGTCCGCCGTCACGAGCAGGAGTTCGTCCAGTAGTGTCCCCAGCAGTAGCCATTCGCGACAGACTATGGGGTCGCCCGGCACACCGGGGGAAGCCTCGATGAGTCCCTCTATCCGATGCACAAGTGCCGGCTCACCGCGTGGTCCCGAAAACGCGGCATCCTGCGCCGGCGCCACGGCCTCCGGCACACCGGAGGTCGACACCACACCGGCAGGGGTCAACGCCAGGGCCGCCACGAGTGCCAGCCGCCCGGCTTCAAAGCGTGGCGACGCGTCCATGGCCGGCGCCTCCGGCTTGCGGTAACGGTGCAGCCGATCGTAGATCGAGGGGCGGTGCATGGGGTCATTCCTCCCCGGCGACACGGGTGCCGAGGGTGTCGCGGATGCCCTCGATCACGCCGTCGTCCCTGATGACGTCGCGAAGCCATTCCTCCAGCGGCATGCGTCCCCATTTCACGGCCCGCTCCACCAGGTACGGCACGGGGCTGTGTGGTTCGCTCTGCCTGAAGAATCGCGAGACCCCGGCGAGCATCTCGAAGGCCTCCTCCCGGGTCTCCGGCTGGGTGCGCAGCGCCCCGTCGCGACCTCCGGCCGCCGCCGGCGCGGGGACCGTCCATACCGCCTCCCCGGCCGGCCCGTCATTCGCCTCGCCGGCCTCCTCCGGCATATCGGTGACACCGCGCTCGCGCAGCAGCCGGGCCACCAGATCGCGGCACTGCTCGAGCTCGGCCTGCAACGCCGAATACCCCGGGCCGTCGACACCGAAACAGGCGTCGCTGCAGGCCTCGAGCTGCGAAAGGGCGTCAAGACACCCCTGAAGGCCGTCGTGTCGCTCCTGCAGGAAGGCGGTGTCGCTGAGCACCACGGAACGCTGGAACAGCTCATCGTTGATCTTCCCTTCGGCGAGCGCGGCCTGCATGGCGTCCGCGTCGGCACGGGCCTGATTCTCGACCTCGCGGGATTCCTCGTAGTCGACCAGGGCGTAGCCGTTGCCCTGCACCAGCGGCAGACCGCGCGCCACTTCGGCGAGGGTCGAGGCGAGCCAGTTCAGGCGCGCCACACGCTCCTCGGGGTCGGGGTCCAGCTCCGGATACAGCGTGTCCCAGAACTGCTCCAGCAGCGTGCGCGTCAGCGTCAGCCCGAAACGGATTCCCGGGAAGCCCTCACGATGTGCCAGCCCCTCGGTGAGCCAGGCAGCGAGCTGAAGATCCTTGCTGCGACCGGCAAGCGCCTCGGAGGACAGGTGTACGACGGCCTCCCAGTCGGAGCGTTTGAGATCGACCTCCCAGTCCCCCTGGGGCAGGTAGGTCGGGTCGGCACGGCGGGCCTCCTTTATCTCGTCGAACAGCAGCGAGAACGCCAGGTCCTCGCCGCTGCCACCGTCGACCGGGGCCGTGAGCGCCTCGATGGTCAGATCGCCGAGTGTCTGCATGGCACCTTCCCTGGTGGGGGTTGCGTGATGTGCGCATCACCTCCGGCGAATGGCACGCCGCCGTTGCGGCCGTGTTTCCCCTATCGCCGCTAAAGCCAGCGGAAACGCGGGCCCCGGAGGGCCCGCGTCCGTGGTCAGGAATACACCTTGTTGCGGGTGCGATCCCAGCCGCCGGCAACGTTGCCGCCGCCCTGGCCGTCGGAACGCTTCTGCTGGGTGTAGGTGATCTTGATCCGCGCGAAGTTGAACTTGATGACCTCGGAGGGCAGGTCGTGCACGTCCTCCTGGTTGACACTCTCGTCATAGCTTGCGGCGGTGGAGGTCCCCTCCATGTTCGTGGAGGAGACGATCACCTCCTCGAGCTTGATCTCCATGTAACGCAGCTTGTCCCCGCCGGCACGGTTGACGTGGAGGGTGACATCCTTGATGTGCTGACCCTTGCAGCACGCCTCGAAGAGTTTCGCCGAGGCCTTGTCGACATACTTGCGCACGCGGAACTCGCTGAGATTGACACGCTCTGCGGAGGCGCCGCCCGCCGAGCTCGCCGTCGAGGACGTGGACTGACTCGCACCGAAGTCGAAGCTGAGCGCCTCGATCCAGTCCTTGTGCTTGTCGTCCAGGCTCTCACCGGGGATTCCGTCGATTTTCAGATACGCGTCGAATGCCATGCTCCATTGCTCCCAATTTTGCGATCGACAGATAGACACCCGCCATCCCGTGGCATGGATGTCGCTGAATACGCCGACGTCCGCTGATACAGGCCATCGCCGTTATTGGGGAGACACTGGATAAACGCCGGAGCGGGCGGGATTGCCCCATCGAACGCAGAAATGCGCGGCACTGAGCGTGGATATGACATGATTACAGCGTTCCGTGCTACTGCGCCTGACGACTCTCGCCGGTTATCAGCGCTTCCCTGGGTTGCCGCAGCGCACCGCGCTGCGGCAGCTTCCGCCGGCCGATGACGACACAACGCCCCGTCACCACCCCGGACAGAACCTAGCGCCCGCGTTCATGCAGGCGCCGTGGAAGTCATTTTTTCGCCTTCAGGCGGATTATGCAATCGCCGTCGTGGGGTAACGAGATCCCGTTCACTTCCCGTCACTGTTTGTGCACCTCGATCTCCACACGCCGGTTCGGCGCAAGGCAGTCGATCAGCCGGGCCCGGGGCAGATCGTCGCCGCAGGTGACCAGTGGCCGGCTGCTGCCGACACCGTCCGCCTCCACCAGTCCCGAAGGCACGCCCCGCCCGATGAGGTAGCGCCGCACCGTGCGGGCGCGTTGCAGCGACAGGCGCCGGTTCGCGCTATCGCTGCCCACCCGGTCGGCGTGACCGGTAATGATCACCTCCCCGAGCCTCGGCGTGTTGAGCAGCCGCTCGGCAACCTCGTCGAGCTCGTCACGCCCGGCGTCCTGGAGGCCGGCATAGTCGCCGCGGCCGAACGCAAACAGCGTATCCGAGCCGAGCATGATGGTCTCGGGACTGGACAGGGACCGTTCTAGGAGGCTGTCGATATAGCGTCTCGAGCTGGAAATCAGGAATTCGTTGCCGTCGATGCGCGGCACGTCCGGCTCATGCAGCTGCCGGGCATAGAAATCGATCTGTCGCCCCGCCCGGCGGAGGCCGCGTTCGTGTCGCGACGCCCCGCGCTCCGGGGCGTCGAGCTCTGGATACCACCACGCCGGTAGCTGGCGGATGAGGAAGTCGGGCTTCACGTCCGCCCGGGGCGAGCTGGAGAGCATGACGTAGGTGCCCAGCGCATTGCGGCCGAAACCGGCCAGGGCCTTGGCCGTGTTGCTCTCGGGCTGGGCGAAACCGGCGACACCGTCGATATGCACCGCTTCGCGAATATCGCTGTCGCGCCGGTAGACGTCGACCGTGGTCAGGGTATACAGCGATTTGGTGAGGTTGGCGGCGACGGGCTCCAGCATGATCGGCCGCAACGCGGCGAAGTAGCGCCGACGGACCGCGGCCTCGATGCGCTCTCCCTGATAGAGCCCGAAACGCATGGACCAGGGGACGCCGGTTTCGCTGTGGCGACGGTAGTAAGCCGCGGCCGCCCCCCGCAGCGTGTCGAGGGTCTGCCACGGGGCATACGCGTCCGGCCGGCCCGCGTCGTCGGACCGGGCCTGCGTCAGCGCACTGTCCAGCCGTGCGATCTCGCGGTGGTTGTACCAGGCGGACAGGGACCATACCGCGCAAAGGAGCAGCATCGCCGTGGCCCCCGCGCCGATCCATCCCCACTTGCGGCGCCGCTCGCGGGCGTGGCTCGCATACAGCCCGATAAGGTGCTGATCCGGAATAATCACACGGGTGAACAGCTCGTTGATGAAAAAGGGGCGCTCGCCGTGCGCCGCCGGCTCCCCGCCCTGCCCCGGCTCCAGGGCGAAGCGGCGATGGACGTCACGGGCCCAGGCGCCGCGGATGGCCTCTCCGTCCTGCAGGGCACTCACGAAGTAGAAACCGCGCAGCAGCGGTGCGTCCTGGTACGGGTTGGCATTGGTGAGCGCGGCGACGAACTGCTCCAGGGGACGGGCCAGTGCCGCGAACTCCAGCGGGAACTGCCACGCCACGCCGTCCTGCCGGGCCTCACGGATATCGCGCCGCACCAGATCGTCCTCGCTGACCTCCAGCCAACGGCGCCGGAGCCGCTCGAAGGCAACCCGGAACTTCTCGGACCAGTCCACGCGCTCGTGGCCGCGGTGCGCGAAGGTATGCCCGAGGACCTCACAGCGGCGCTCCTCGGAGAGGCGCTCGAAGAACGGCGCGAAGCCCTGGATCAGGTCGCACTTGGTGAACACCAGGTAGATCGGCAGGCTCGACTCCAGTGACTCGCGTGCCTCCTGTATCCGCTCGCGCAGCCGCTTGGCCAGCTGCTCGCGCCCGCTCTGATCGGTGGTGATGACGTCGCTGATGTTCACGGCCACGATCAGGCCGTTGAGCGGACAGCGTCGACGGTGGTCCCGCAGCAGCGACAGGAAGGCCTTCCACTTGCCGGCCTCGTCGCCACCGTCCATGTACCGCCCGGCGGTATCGAGCAGGATCGCATCGGCGCTGAAGAACCAGTCGCAGTGCCGCGTCCCCCCCATGCCGGCCACACGGGCATTCTCGCGCTCGGCGAACGGGAAGTTCAGGCCGGACTGGTAGATCATGGTGCTCTTGCCCGCCGCCGGCTGGCCGACAATCATGTACCAGGGCAGCTCGTAGAGCGCGTCGTTACGGCGCCAGCGGGCCCCGCCACGCTGCTTGTGCAGCCGTTCGATGGCCTGCAGGAGGCGCTCGCGGAGCAGGCTGACCTCTTCCCGGTCCTGGGGGCTGGCCTCGAATACCGCGCGGTCCGCATCATCGAGGAGCAGATGCTCCAGATTGCGCTTGCGGTCCACGCCCCGGTAGAGCAGCAGCACATACGCGGCGGAGAGCACGAGGAACGTGCCGATGCCGAACAGCAGGCTGCCGAGGGAAGAGAACCCCAGCACGACCCCGAGCCACCAGACCAGGAAGATGGCGGCGAAGAACAGCCCGCCCAGAAAGTAGGGCCGGTACTTCAGGAACCAGTACTTGAGCAGCGACCATCTCAGGCGTTTCATGCGTCCCATCCGTTGGCGATGTCCCGTTCCAGCAGTTCCGTAAAGCGGGCGGTGAATTCGGCCAGCGGGAGGCGCTCGTCGGGCAGAGCAAGCGTCCCGGGATGCCATACACCTGTGCCGAATGCGGCCAGAACGTCATGGCCGTGATCCCCGCCGTCACGGCCGGCGAGCAAGGGGTAGAAGTGGCCGGCATCGTCCGACGGCGGCACCAGCAGCAACCGCGGGCGCATGAAGTCGTCGAACAGCAGACTCATGGCCGGCGAGGGCTCCGGGCCGGGCAGCTGCTCACCGAGCCATCGATGCCACAGATCGGCCACCGAGCGTTTCAGCCCGCGCTCCGCGGGCAGGGGCAGAAACGCCGTCGGGCGACGTCGACCATAACGCCACTGCCCCATCAGCACGGCAAGACGGTGAAGACAGGCGCCGGTGACGAACTCCGGCCAGCCCTGGCGAAGCGTCGCCGCGATGTCGGCGAAGCTGAAATCCTCGAGCAGGCGCGCGTGTACGCGCTCGTACAGGGCGATGTCCTCGTCGCTCAGTGCCCGCAACTCACGGATCTGCCCGCCGGGATCGGTGGTGGCATCTCCGTGCACCGCGTTGATCAGGATCGGGCGGATCCGCCCGGCAAACATCTCGCAGAGCGTGTGCACGCAACCGATCGGCACGTGGCGCCGCCACGCCTCGATCACCTGGAAAACCAGGAACGGATAGCGTCGCCCGCTGGCATCGCAGGAACTGATCATGCCCCCGATCACGTCGCTGCCGTCCCGGGCGCGGAAACCGAAATACACGATGGGCAGCGCATCGAAACACGCGATCCAGTCCGGCTGCTCCGAGAGCTCGAGCAGCCCTGCCTGCAACCGACCGTCGAGCTCGCGAACGGCATCGCCGGCGGCGTTCACACCGATGAAATCGGCACACGAGGGCACCTTTCCGAAGCAGCCGATCATTGCCATTGCCCGCTCACTGCGCCAGCTCCGGAATGGACAGCGAGCGGATCCGCTGCAGGTCCGTGATGCTCACACCGCCGAAATTGCGCACCTGGAAACTGACGGCGCCGGCGTAGGTCCGCCAGCTCAGGCGCTGCCTCGCCCGGTCGACGGCACTCACGTGCGCGCTGCCGATCATCCGCAGCAACCCCCAGCGGTTGGGATAGTCGAAGACCGTGTGACGGCGGCCATTGCGGGTGACGACGTCGAGCCGTGCCCCGGGGGTTTTCGCCTCGCCGGGCCAGACCATGCGTTTCCATTCCTGGCGGTTGTTGCGGTAGTGAAGCGTCTGCCCGTCTATCGTGAGGATGATGTCGGTGAGTCCGGGGGAGGGATTCATCCGCACCTCGAAGCCATTGCGCAGATCGGAGAGGCTGTCGACCACCCGTCCCAGCTCCCGCGCCCTGTCGATGCTCTCTATCATCCGCGGGTCCACCAGCCCGGCCTCGCCATCGTCCTCTCCGCCGGCGAGGTCGCCGATCTCCTCGTCGCGGAACGTCGCCAGCAGACCGCTGTCCGGATCGATGAAATGCGATACGTCGCGCACCGACGCCTCGTTGACGGAATCGGCCACCGGATAACGTCCCGCTACCATCTGCTGCCACGGTGTATGGATCCGCTCGTCCCAGGCCTTGTTGAGCTGATGGCGAGCAGGGCCGTTCAGGGCCTGCCAGGTGTTCTCCACCGGCGTTTCGAACAGCGGCCGCAGCGTACTCACCAGGGCCACGCGGGAGGTGTCCACCTGAGCGGCTACGAAGTTGCGCAGCACACTGACCTCCGTGGTCTTGCCGGTCAGCGTCGCCGCGATCAGCGCCTTGCTCCGGCTGCCCGGGCTGCGGGCCTTGCGGATGGTGTCGACCCGTACCTTGAGCTGACGCAGATCGAGCAGATAACGGCTGAGCAGGGACTCCTCGCTGCCGCTCGCGCGCTCGGCAACCAGCAGACGTGCCACGGGGCGGAAATGCGCCGCCAGCGCACCGTCTTTCAGGCGCGGGAGTGACGCCCGGTCGAGCCCGCTGGAAACACGCTCCCCTGCGCCATCGAACACCCCCGCGACGCGCCCCCAGAAGCCCGCCTCCGGTTCCCCGTCCGGCTCCCGGTCGCCGAGCGCGTCCGGGGCGTCCCAGGCGGTATTGCGGTGCACGGCCTCGAGCACCTGCCGCAACGGGGACTTCTGCAGGTCACCGAGCCGGGCAAGGCCCGCACTGGCCTCCTCCAGGGTGGCGAAATCCGCCACGTGGGTGTTGCGCAGGAAACGCTCCCAGGCCCGTGCGTAGTCACGTTTGTAACGACGCATGAGCTGACGCACGAAACGGGCCTTCGAGCGGACCTCGTCGTCGCTGTCGCCGTCGTCCAGCACCCAGTCCGACTGCTGCCTGAGATCCCCGGACACGGTTTCGGCCAGTGCGGGACGCAGATACTCCCGCCACACGCGGCGCGTGTAGAAGGCCGGTACCGAATGCCGCGCGTAGAGCAGCCGGCCCGGCATGTCGGGGGCCATGTCCGCGAGCGTCAGCGACTCGTAACGGTCCTCGACCTCCAGCTGGTATTTGAGATAGGCACGGTCGACGAGCGTGTTGTCGATCAGGAAGGCGTTGAGACTCGCCCGCGCACGCTTGACCAGCGCCGGATCGCGCGTCAGGGCCGGCGCCTCGCCGGCACGGAGATAGTCCGTATACAGCTCGCTGTTGGCATCGATCACCCCCGGGGCCGTCCGCGGGTTCACGCGGTGCCACAGCCTGGGCAGGGCACCGGCGACGAACGCCCCCTGATCGTCGTGGCGCTGCGGCGCCGTCAGGATCAGGTAGAGCTTGAGAACCGAATACCCCTCGATCAGCCGCTCGACGTCGCCCTGGTCCAGCTCCGCCAGGAACGCCTCGGACAACGACGGCCCGGCATCCCCCGCCCCCCCGCCATCGGCGTCACCGCCGCCGATGGACGACAGCGTCTCGCCGGGATTGCGCAGCCGCCGCTCGAGCTGATTGCGGGCATCGCTGCGCGCCGACCACCAGGCATCCCGGACGCTGTCGGTGGTCCGCGAACTCGCCTCGCTCCGCACCCGGCTGCGCGCCTCGGACAGGCTCGTGGGCATGCTGCCCAGCGTCGGCCTTGTGGTGGCGCGCTCACGCACGCGCTCCACCGCCTTGTCGCCCATCGACGCGGCCTCGCCCCGCAGCGCGGCCGCCGCCCCGGACGCCCCTCCGGTCCCGGCGGCATCCCGCGGTGCGGCGCCGGCGGACGGTACCGCCCCGGTCCGTTCGGCAAAGGCATGGAGGGCGATCAGCCGGCGGCGCAGGTGCGCGACCACAGGCTCGAGCGCCTGCTCGCGCATCAGCCTCGACCAGCTCGTCTTCAGCTCCGGCGCGAGGGCCGGTCCCTGGTAGAGGCCCGCCCCCCAGAGCACCGGCACGCCCGTCTCGTCGAAGCGCGCAATGCGTTCCAGGTGGTCATGCCAGCCCGCCAGCAGCCGGCCACGCTGGTACACGTCCAGCGGGCGGCTGTCGCCGGCGGCGACCAGATCCGAGGCGATCGCCTGCTGCCATTCGCGGTTGTGCCAGGCCGAACCGGCGAGTAGCGCGACGACGCCGACCGTCACCACGGCCGCGGCGATCAGCAGCAGCGGCGACCAGCCCCGCGAGGCCTGGTAGAGGCTGAGATTCCGGTCGGGGAATATGACCTGGCGGAACGCGTCGGCGATGAAGAAGCTGCGCTGGCCACCACCGGCCACCACCCGGGGCGCGGGATCGGCCGACGCACCGGCCGCTGCGTCGGCGGACGCCGGATCGCCGGAGCCGCGTCCGGAGAGGGCGAAGGTCTCGCGGACCTGGTCGTCGAGCAGCGCAGGCAGCGGATCGCCGTCCTGCAGCGCGCTGGTGAAGTAGAGCCCCCGGAGCAACGGCGCATCGTCGGGATGACGGCGCCGATCGAGACGTGCGATGAAGTCGTGCAGCACCTCGCCGAGCTCCGCGAAATAGTCGGGGAAACGCAGCAGCGCGCTGTCGCAGCGCTCCCCCTCCTCGGCAAGACGCCGGTCCACCCGGTCACGCAGGCCGGCCACGAGCGCCGGGAACCGGCGCTCGAACGCACCGGCGACCCCGCGGTTGCGGACGTCCTCCAGGGAGAACGTCACCCCCCAGGGCGTCTGGCGTTCCTGCACGTCCAGGCCGGCGAACGTGTCGAGGAAGCCGGGCAGCAGGTCCGCCTTGCTGAAGAACAGGTAGACAGGGGGATCCCCCCCGAGACAGCGACGGTACTCGTCGATCCGCGTCGTGAGCCGCTCGGCCAGGGCCTGATCCTCGCTCCGGCTCTGTTCGAGCAGCTCGGGCAGGCTGACCACCAGGATCAACCCGTTGATTGCCGGCTTGCGGCGCTGTCGCCGCAGCGTGCGGAGGAAGTCCGCGAACTCCGCCGCGGGCTCGTCGTCGACCAGGTAGCGCCCGGCGGTATCGACCAGCACCGCGTCCCGGCTGAAGTACCAGTCACAGTGCTGCGTGCCACTGAGTGCCGAACTGCCGGCGCCGCCCGCCATGGCCGCCGACAGCGACGAACGGCTCAGAAGCGATGTCTTGCCGGAGGCCGACAGGCCCATGACGAGATACCAGGGCAGCTCGTAGAGCGAGGCACGCCCGCCGTCCATCGAGCGCGCGGCACGCTGCATCGACAGGGCGTGCTGCAGGCGTTCCCGCAGGATGCGGTAATCGCCGCTGCCCTCCGCCTGTTCCGCCCCCTCGCGGTGGACCTCCAGCTCCACCAGGCTCTCGATATTGCGCTCGGCGCGGATACGGTGGTACTGGCGCAGCACGACGGCGAACAGCCACAGCGCGGTCCACAGCGCCATGACCATGAAGATCGTGTCGCGCTCGCGGATCCACAGCGGCAACAGCACGACTGACAGGGCGAGCCCGGCGAGCCAGAGCAGGATGGAGACCGGCCAGAATCCCTTCAGGGCCTTGAGTATGCGTTTCAAACGATCCATGTTCGCCACCCGCCGCTACAGACTGAACAGGGCGCCGATACGCTGGATCAGTACCTCGCTCTCGCTGCCGAGCCACCAGCGCAGTCCGCCATAGACGGCCAGGCAGATCAGCGCCATGAACAGCAGGTACACCCACAGCGGGATCTCGTGGCGCAGCAGCTGACTGACCTGGTCCGGCAGCTGCCACTGCTCGCGCGCGTCCTCCGGGGCACGGCGGTAACGGGCGATGTCCTGGCCCAGGGTGTTGGCGATGTAGCGCAGCTGGTCACGGTTGTCGAGGCTGAACTTGCCCTCGAACCCCAGTGCCAGACAGCGATGGTAGACCTCGAGCACATCGAGGTTGCCACGCACATCCACGCGCAGCGCCTCCAGGCGCTCGAAGAACCCCTCCCCCGCCAGGTGGACGCCGAAATACTTGTACTGGAAGGGGTGCATCTCCAGGTGGCCGCGGATATTGTCCGCGCCCCCCTTGAGCACGCTCTCGTCGAGAAAGGCACAGAGCGCGTACTGGGCGTCGCGCACGGCCTCGACGCTGTAGCGTGCGTGCCGGGCCTGCTTCTCGAAGGCGATGAACCACTCGTCCACCCGCTCCGCGAAACGCTCGACGCTCGACGCCTGTTCGCCACGGCGCACCATCAGGATCATGGACAGGAAATCGCGCGAGAACGCGGCGAGCGTTGCGGGCTCTGCCACGTTCCCCGACACGGACAGGGCTTCGTTCATTTCACTACCGCCATGAGTTCGATGCTGAGACTGGGAAATCCGCTGGGGACGTAGAATGAGATCGCCTGCGCGGCCATCATCCGTTCATAGCCGCTGCCGTGGGGCTCCAGCGCGAAGTAGTGGTTGTCCAGTCGCACCGGAATCGCGCTCGGCAGCCGCGTGGCGTGCTCGAGCCGCACCCCCGGCAGCGCGGTGTTGACCACCACCTCGATGTCATCCGGCGAGCCGACCTTGAAGGCCCTCGGCACGAGTTCGATCAGCCGGGCACCGGGCATATCCGCATGGACGCTGATGTAGAACTCGGCCCGGGTGAGACGCTCGTCTTCCAGGCGGGCGAGGTAGTAGGACGGGCGCGTCTGCTCCAGCGGAATCGAGATGTACTGGTTGGGGATGACGATATCCAGCAACTCCCGCACCGTCCCCTCCAGCCGGGAGAGCGACGCGGCGGGATCGCGGTGGTCATACTCGGGGATATCGCCAAGGCGGTGCGCCATGGAGAACGTCATCAGGCTCGCCGCCAGCTCGGCCAGGAAACAGTACAGCCGCTCCGGATGCAGGGACGGGTGCGCCCGCAGGTGCGCCAGCCGCGGCCATGCCTGATTGATCGTGTAGAGCAGCCAGAACAGGGTCACGTCGCTGGAACCGAACTCGGCGACCTGGTCGGCACGTTCACGCCGGCGCCCCGAAAGGACCTCGCTCCGGGCACCAAGCAGCCCGAGCAGACGGTCGGCGATCTCCCGCGGCAGTGCCGCCGTATCCAGATGCAGCGCCGGCGGCATGAACTCGCGCTGTTCCAGGCCCAGCCGCCCGGCGGAGTTACGCGATAGCAGGCCGATCGGGCAATGGGTGTAGCCCTCCAGCTCGTCGGTCTCGAGCATCAGCACGGTGGCGTGCTCCAGCATCCCCAGCTCGTTCTCCAGCGCCCCCTCGTTGAGGTCCGGCATAGTCTCGAAGCGCTGCACATAACGCCGCTGCCCCTGCCGGGAGTCGTGTCCCTCGTCCGCATAACTGGGCGCGTACGGCTCGAGCAGCCGCAACGCGGCGTGGACGCGCACCTTGCCGTCCAGCGCGAGGTCGCCGAGATCGCGCGCCGGCGGCAGCGGATCGTGCTGCGGGGCGTCGACGAACGTGCCGTCCGGGAACACCAGCTTGAGACGGGTCAGCCTGAGGGTGCCGCGCTCCAGGGCGCTTTCGTCGAAGGCGAGGGCCTGAACCCCCCAGTCGAAGGGCGTGTTCCGTCGGCCCAGCTCCACCGTGTTGCGCTGGTGGTATTCATCCTGATACTGAAAATGCTGCGGCAGGAGGAACATTCCCTCCGACCACATGATCCGGTTCCGTTTGCTCACGCTAGCCTTCCAGTTCCATTGGCCGACATTCGCATTCCACCGGGCCGTCCCGGTCCGTCACTGCCGGGCGAGCAGGTCGCTCCCCCGCTCGACGAAGACGTGCTCACCATCGAGCCGGAGCATCACGCCGTCGGAGGACCACAGCACACCGTCGTCGCGGAGCGCCTCGGCGTCGAAGGCGACACGCCACTCCCCACCGTCGGGGTTGCGGAAGAACACCGCCACACCCAGGTACTGCGCCCGTGGCGACAGTGCCGCCGAGTCCGTGCGCGCCTGGCCCGGCAGCAGGGTCATCTCGCGTTTGGACAGGAGTGCCGCCCCGAGCACCCCCGCGTCGTCGCCCCACAGCTGCGCCATGGATGCCTGCATGAACGGGTCAAGCTCACCGAGCTGGTAGGTCCGCACCACCACCGAAAGCGCCCGGCCCGTCGCGTCCGGGTTGACCGTCTCCGTGGCGGTCACCGTCACCCGTGCCTCGGGGTTCTGGCTGAACAGCATGTCGCCGGCCCAGGACCCGTCCACCTGATTACCCATCCGGTCGGCGATACCACAGCCCCCGAGGGCCAGGGCGATCAGGCAGGACAGCAGCAGCCAATGCACTCGAATTCCAGTCATTTCCGGCAACACCCCGACACCCGTTTCCAGACAATCCGCCCCTCGATCCGCAAGGCCCCCTATGGGCCGCTGCAAATCAGCGCGTTTGGCGGGAAGAGGTAATCGCGGGACCGATACGCCGGCTGCGCAGCGTCCCTGCGCCGGCTGGACGGGGCCCTGCGGGCCAGCTCCGTCGCCGGCACTGCACGTGCCGGCACCACGGCCGGACGATGGTGGAACGACGACCCGGGGAAAGGCGCTGGCGATCAGTCCGGGTATGCCCTCGCGGGCACAGCGGGCGCTGCTGGACACGGACAACGATCGCAGCGACCCATCCCGGTCCTGCCACCGTCATGCGCTCGACTCCTCCGCCGGAACAGGCTTCGCGACACGTCCGTGAAACGGGTCCGGGACCTCCGCACCTCCGGGCCCCGACAACGATCAGGGCGCAGCACGCGGAGCGGCGCCGGAGACGCCCCATCGGCAAGGCGGCTCTGTCCCGCACCGAAGGCAGGACACAACGCACCGATGGACCGATTCACGGCCGGGAGACGGGAAGCTAGCGAGAGGATACGAACACGAGCAATCACCTTCCCTTGGCATAGTCAGTTCGCGCTTGGCGAAAGATACAATACACTCGTGCTGGCATGGAATGCTACATTCCCGGTAAAGTCTTACGGCGCGTTCATGGAACAGAACCGAGCCAATGCAGACACATGACACGGAACAGTCGCGGCGCCTGACCGCCCTTCTCACGATGGCAATGCTGGTCGTCCTGGCCGGGTGTAGCACGCCGCCACCCCGGAGCGGCCCGGCGTTCAAGCCGGCGGAGCGGTTCGTCGGCACCCTCCCCTGCGAGGACTGCGGCGGCATACGCACGGACCTCGTCATCCACCGCGATCCCGAGACCGGCAGACCTTCCGGATTCCTACTCAACCGCGAGCGCATCGACGCCGCCGGCGGCGAGCGGACCAGCTCGGCCTGGGGGAGCTGGGAGGTCGCCCGTCCCGCTGAAGGGAAGACGCCGGCGCGCTATCACATGACGCCGGAAATCGGCCGCGAGCTTTACTACGAGCGCCGGTCCAACGGCGCACTCCAGCCCGTGAGCACCCAGGGTGAGAGACTCACGGGCGCCGACGGGCGGGCGGTGGTCCTGGAACCGCGACCCGTGCGGTTCCCGCCGACCACCGCGACAGCAATGCAACGGCCCGACACGGCAGAGGACTGACCGGCACGGCCGCAGACCACAACGGGTATGGCGCAACAGGGAGTACGCGCTGATATGCACACCGCCGAGCACCACGACCCGCAGGCGCCGCCCCTGCCACCGCAGGCGTACCGCCCCCCGGCGACGGGCCGGCGGCATGCGGCCTCCGGCGTGGAGTCCGCGCGATGAGCCAGCCTTTCGACGTCGAGGGGTTCATCCGCTCACGCAAGAACACCCGCACCATCTCGGAACTGCTCAGGGCCCAGGCGGCGGACTACCTCGGCACGGTCTCTCCACTGGTCAAGCCCCAGACACTGTTCGGTGAGTACCTCACCGGCGCGCCCCGCGGGAGCACCCGGGAGGCGCATCACAATTTCAAGGAATTCAAAACGCTGTATGAGCGTCACGCAAGCGGCCGGCCGTTCAGCCTCATGAACGAGCTGGAGGTGCCACTGGACCTCCTCGACTCGACCCCGACGCTGTATCCCCTCGAGCACGATCACGCGATCGACGGCATCGAGGGCACCATCCGTGTCCTCAGTCCCACGCGCTGGGTCATCGGCTACAGCAGCTTCGAGCTCACCCGCTTCCGGCGGATCACCCGGGACGCCAACCGCAGCAACTCGGAGCTCCATCGCTTCGTCGTGCACTACCTGATGGCCTTCTACTGCTTCAGCAAGGCCGGCGGCCTCGGCCGCCTGTTCAAGGGCCTGCGCTTCCCGGTCACGTTCCAGACGCTGGACGATTTCGGCGAGATGCCGTTCTGCGTAATCAACGCCCCCGTCGCCGCGCACCTGCCCGACGACCGCGTCATCCGGCACAGCACCGAGATATCCGGCAGCCGCACCTTCGAGGAGCTGGTCAGCCGCGAGGACATCGACGCCATGGAAGACGGCGTCCGGACCCAACTGCTCCAGGCCCTGGCATCCGGCGGGGAACAGTAGACCGACCCCAATCACTGGCCTGCCCAAAAGGAGTGACGCATGGCCAAGAACGAAAGCACCCAGAAAAAGCTCTCCCGCGTACGCGCCCCGCGGGTGCACCTGACCTACGACGTGGAGATCGGCGACAGCATCGAGAAGAAGGAGCTGCCCTTCGTCGTCGGCGTGATGGGCAACTACAGCGGCAACCCGCTGGAGCCGCCGCCGCGGCTGAAGGAGCGCAAGTTCGTCAACATCGACCGCGACAACTTCGACAGCGTGCTCAAGGGCATGAAGCCCCGCCTGAGCTTTCGCGTCGACAACACCCTGGCAGGCGACGACAGCCAGCTGCCGGTGGAGCTCAACTTCAACTCGATGGAGGACTTCGAGCCCGAGAACGTCGTCCGCCAGGTCGAACCGCTGCGCAAGCTCCTCGAGGTCCGCGGCAAGCTCGCCGACCTGCGCAACAAGATGGGCGGCAACGACCGGCTCGAAGAGCTGCTCATGGATGTCCTCCAGAACACCGAGAAGCTCAAGGCACTCGGCCAGGAGCTGGGTCGGGAGGCCGCCGTGGATTCGAAACAGGATGGCGAGTAACAGGTAAAGGGAGCCTACCACCATGGCCGACAAGCAGCCCGAACCGCAGACGGCGACGGACTCGCCGGAGGTCTTCGCGCCGGAGAGCTCACTGCTCGACAGCATCATCTCCGAAAGCCGGGTCGCGCGCTCTGAGAGCGAGCGCTCGCGTACCCGCGACCTCATCGACGAACTCGTCAATCAGGTACTCGAAGGCGAGGTCACGCCCAGCAAGGACCTGATCGCGGTACTGGACGCCCGCATCGCCGAGATCGATTCGCTGCTCTCCGATCAGCTCAACGAGGTCATGCACGCCAGCGAGTTCCAGCAGCTGGAATCCTCATGGCGGGGGCTCAAATACCTCGTCGACCAGACCGAGACGAGCACGAACATGAAGATCCACGTGCTCAACGCGCCGAAGAAAGACCTGCTCAAGGATCTCAAGTCGGCCTCGGAGTTCGACCAGAGCGCCCTGTTCAAGAAGGTCTACGAGGAGGAGTACGGCACCTTCGGCGGCGCGCCGTACGGCATGCTCGTCGGCGACTACGAGTTCGGCCGCCATCCGCAGGACATCTACCTGCTCGAGGAGATCTCCCACGTCGCCGCGGCGGCGCACGCCCCGTTCATCTCCGCGGCCTCGTCGGAACTCTTCGGCTGGGACTCGTTCACCGAGATGATCGGCCCGCGGGACCTGGCCAAGATCTTCGACACCGTCGAGTACGCCAAGTGGAAGTCCTTCCGCAACTCCGAGGATGCCCGCTACGTCGGTCTGACCCTGCCCCACGTCCTCGGGCGCCTGCCTTACGGCGAGGAGACTAACCCGGTCGAGGCCTTCAACTTCACCGAGAACGTCGACGGCCGCGAGCACAACAAGTACCTGTGGATGAACGCCGCCTACGCCATGGGCGCCCGCGTCAACGACGCCTTCTCGCACTACGGCTGGTGTGTCGCCATACGCGGCGTCGAGGGCGGCGGACTGGTCGAGGACCTCCCCACGCACACCTTCCGCACCGACGATGGCGAGGTCGCCCTGAAGTGCCCGACGGAGATCTCGATCACCGACCGTCGCGAGAAGGAGCTCTCGGACCTAGGGTTCATACCGCTGGTGCACTGCAAGGGTACGGACTACGCCGCGTTCTTCGGCGTGCAGTCCGCCCAGAAGCCCAAGCAGTACAACACCGACGTCGCCAACGCCAACGCACGGCTGTCCTCGCAGCTCCAGTACATCTTCGCCACCTCGCGCATCGCGCACTTCATGAAGGCGATCATGCGCGACAAGGTCGGCAGCTTCGCCTCCCGGCAGAACGTGGAGAGCTACCTCAACGAGTGGCTGTCCCAGTACGTGCTCCTTGACGACAACGCCGGCCAGGACGCGAAGGCCCAGTATCCGCTGCGCGAGGCCCGGGTGGAGGTCGCGGAAGTGCCCGGCAAGCCCGGCGCGTACAAGGCGGTGACCTTCCTGCGCCCCCACTACCAGCTCGACGAGCTGACCGCTTCGCTGCGTCTGGTCTCGGAGCTGCCGCAGTCCACGCGCGGCAGCTGACGCCGCGCCGGCCGCGGGCCCCCTGGCCCCGCCCCGCCACGCCCGGCACAGGGACGCGCGGGGCGGGCGGTGCCGCATCGCGAAAACAGGTCAAGGAAATGACGGCAACATCGCGCCAAATGATACCGACCCTGCTCGACCGCCTGCTCGACGGGGCGCCGAGCCAGCCACACGACCCGGGCCCCGGGCACCGGTGTACCCTGGACGACTACCGTGCCAGCGTTGTCCGCGACCTCGAGATGCTGGTCAACACCCGCCAGGACCTGCTGGCGGCGCAGCTCGATGCATGGCCGGGCCTGCAGGGTTCGCTGCTGGAATACGGCCTGCCGGACTTCACCAGCCGCGGGCTGAACTGCGCGGACGAGCGCCGCCGCATCCGGCGTGAGCTCGAACGCACCATCGAATGCGGCGACCGCCGCTTCAGCGGCGTGCACGTGAGTCTCGCCGACTTCGAACACGGCGACCGGATCCTGCGCTTCCGCATCAAGGCCCTGCTCACGCTGTCCGAAGCGGACGAGCAGGTCGCCTTCGATGCCGTGCTCCAGGTCAGCACCCGCCGGTACACCGTCCGGACCCTGCGCTGATGCTCGACGAGCTGCTGCCCTACTACGAGCGCGAACTCTCCCACCTGCGCTACCTGGGACAGGAGTTCGCGAACCGTTACCCGAAGATCGCCTCGCGGCTGCTGCTCGGCGCCGACGACTGCGAGGACCCGCATGCCGAACGCCTGATCGAGTCCTTCGCGTTCCTCAGCGCCCGGATCCACAAGAAGCTGGACGACGATTTCCCGGAGATTGTCGAGGCCTTCCTGGACGTGCTCTACCCCCACTACCTGCGCCCGACGCCGGCGCTGTCCATCGCGGAGTTCGACCCCGGCCGTGAGACGACGCTGTCCAGGCGCTATCACCTGCCGCGACACAGCATGCTGCACTCGCGGCCCGTCGAAGGCACCCCCTGCCAGTTCCGCACCTGCTACCCGGTCGATGTCTGGCCCATCGCCGTTACTGATGCCGCCCTCACCCGGCTCGAGCGATCCTCGTTCAACGCCCACGGCAACGAGCACGTCGCCCGGCTGACGCTCTCGCTTCAGGCACTGGGAAGCACCAACTTCGCCAGCCTCGGCATCGACCGGCTACGGTTCTTTCTCGACGGCGAGGGCGGCCTGATGCACCCCCTCTACGAGCTGCTGCTCAACAGCACCGCACAGGTGGCGGTACGATTCGTGGACGGCGGCCGCGAGCGGCAGGTGCGCCTGCCGGACGCCCCCCTGACCCCGGTGGGTTTCGCCGAGGACGAGGGGCTGATCGACTACTCGCCCCGCTCGTTTCTCGGCTACCGGCTACTGCACGAATACTTCCTGCTGCCCGAGAAGTTCCTGTTCTTCGACCTCAACGGCCTGGACCGGGCACTGCGGGAGCGACCCGCCACGCATGTCGAGATCGATTTCCTGTTCAGCGACTTCCATCAGCCCGAGCGCCTCGCGCGACTCGCCCAGAACATCGGCCGCAGCAACTTCCGCCTCGGCTGCACCCCCATCGTCAATCTCTTCCCCCAGCAGGCCGAACCCATCCGGCTGACGCACACGCGGCCGGAATACCCGGTCGTCCCCGACGTGCGCCATGCGAAGGCCACGGAGATCGTCTCCGTCGACCGGGTGACACGGATCGTGCGCACCACCGGCGAGGACCGCGTACGCCCCTGCCCGCCTTTCTTCGAGCCGGGCCACGTCGATGACGGCGAGGAGACGCCTTGCTACTGGCTGGCCCGGCGAGTCCCGGCCGCCTCCGGGGAAGGCACCGAGATGCGGCTGCGCCTGGTCGACCGCGAGCTGGGGATGCTGGAGGCGAGCAGTGACACCCTCAGCATGGCGCTCACCTGCAGCAATCGCGACCTCCCGCAGCTGATGCGTTTCGGCACGCCGGAAGGCGACTTTACCCTCGAAAGCGAGGAGATCGTCCGGCACATCCGCTGTCTGCGCAAGCCCACGACCAGCGTGCGCACACCGCTGGGCCGGGGCCTGGTCTGGCGGCTGGTCTCGCACCTGACGCTGAACCACACCTCGCTGGTCTCCCAGGGCCGGGAGGCGCTACTCGAGATGCTATCGCTCTACGACTACCGGGGCGCGTCTGCGGTGCGCAAGCAGATCAACGGGATCCTCTCCATCGACAGCCGGATCACGACCACGCGCATCGGCCATCCGCGCCCGAGCTTCGTGCGCGGCACCGCCATCACCCTGGAAATGGACGAGAGCCAGTTCACCGGCAGCGGCGTATTCCTGTTCGGGATGGTCCTGGACCGGTTCTTCGCCCAGTACTGCACACTCAACAGCTTCACCCAGCTCACGCTGCGTTCACGCCAGCGTGAAACGCGAGTCGCCGCATGGCCCCCGAGAACCGGCACACAGCCCCTGGTCTGATCGACCAGGCACGGGCGGAGCCCTGGCGTTTCGGCTTCTTCCAGCTCGTGCGCCTGCTGCGGCTGCATTACAGCCGCAGCGGACGCATCGACCCGGAGAACCGGCCCCACGACGATCCGCTTCGCTTCCGCTCGCTGCTCTCGCTGCGCTTCCCGCCCAGCGAGGTGAGTGAGCTGCGTTTCGAGGAGGGGCACGCACACGCGCCGGGCGGCGACGCCCTCACGGAGCTGCAGGTCACCTTCATGGGCCTCGTCGGTCCATCCGGGGTGCTGCCGCGCCCCTACACGGAGATGCTGATCAATCGCCACGTGGACAGTCGCGACGACGCCGCGCATGCGTTCTTCGACGTGTTCTCCCACCGGATGATCGCCCTGTTCTACCAGGCGTGGCAGAAATACCGGTTCCACATCGAGTACGAGCGCCGCGGCAGCAGCGACCTGGAGAGCGGCCTGCACCACCTCCAGGGGCTGACACCGACGACACTCCGGCAGCTCAACGACGGCGGACGCCCCGGGCGCATCGAGCGCGACCTGTTCAGCCACTTCGCCGGGCTCTGGAGCCAGCGCCCGCGCAACGGCCACAACCTGGAGGCGATCGTGGCGAACGCGACCGGCGCGCGCTGCCGGGTTACCCCGTTCTCCGGACGCTGGCTCACCCTGGACCCCGCCCAGTACACCCGGCTCGGCCAGCGCAACGCCCGCCTCGGCAAGAGCGCGGTGGCCGGCACCCGGGTACGGGACCATCAATCGCGGTTCACCGTCTCGCTGGGCCCGCTGGACGAGGACGGCTACCGCGCCCTGCTGCCGGGCACAGGGCGCCACGAGCGGCTGAAACGCATCATCCGGCTGTTCGCCGGCCCGGGGCTGGACTTCGAGATCGAACTGATTCTCGGCAGAGATCACCTCCCCCGCCCCCGACTCGGCCGCTCCGGCGGCCTGAGCCTGGGCTGGCTCGGCTGGCTCAAACGCAACGACGGCCCAGCCGCCGATCATGGCCGGGCGGTATTCGAAATCACCTATGACGGAGCATCGGTGTGAGTCTCAAATCCCTGTTCGACAAGCTCGACGACGCCTGCCGCAACGCCAGCGAGGGCGCGGCAGCCCTTTGCCTCTCGCAGCAGCAGCACGAAGTGGACATCGAGCACCTCCTGCTCAAGCTGCTGGAGACCGACAACGGCGAGATGCTGCGCATCCTCCGCCACTACGGCGCCGCCAGCGACCGCCTCGCCGGCGAGCTCGAGCGCACCATCGCGACGTTCAGAAGCGGCAACACCCGCACCCCCGTACTCTCGCCGCGCCTCACACGGCTGATCGAACGCGCCTGGGTCAGCGCCTCGATCGAGCACGGCGCCCGGCGCATTCACGGCGGCCACCTGCTGCTGGCCCTGCTGGCCGACGACGAGCTGCGGCGCATCGTCGCCAGCGGCGCCCGCGAGCTGGAGAAAATCAATGCCGACGACCTCAAGGCCCACCTCGACGAGCTCGTCGGTCCGGGACCCGCGCAGGCCACGGCGACACCCGACGACACCGCCGCGGACCACGGCCCCGCCCCGGCCGAGGGACACTGCCGCACCCTCGCCCTCGATCACTACACGGTAGACCTGACCGCCAGCGCCCGAGCCGGGCACATCGATCCGGTACTCGGCCGCGAGGCCGAGGTCCGCCAGATAGTGGACATCCTCACCCGGCGCCGCCAGAACAACCCGATCCTCACCGGCGAGGCCGGCGTCGGCAAGACCGCAGTGGTGGAGGGGCTGGCCCGGCGCATCGCCGACGGTGACGTCCCGCCCCCGCTCGCCGGCGTCCAGCTCCGCACCCTGGATCTCGGCCTGCTACAGGCCGGTGCCGGGGTCAAGGGGGAATTCGAGAAGCGGCTGAAGGACGTGATCGAGGAGGTCAGCAGGAGCGTGACGCCTATCGTCCTGTTCATCGACGAGGCCCACACGCTGATCGGCACCGGCGGCCAGGCAGGTCAGGGCGACGCCGCCAACCTGCTCAAACCGGCCCTAGCGCGGGGCGAGCTGCGCACCATCGCCGCCACCACCTGGGCGGAGTACAAGAAATACTTCGAGAAGGACGCCGCGCTTGCCCGGCGCTTCCAGGTCGTGCGCATCGAGGAGCCCGACGAGGCCACGGCCATCCACATGCTTCGCGGTCTGGCCGGGCAAATGCGCGCCCACCACGACGTGACCCTGCGCGACGAGGCCGTCACCCAGGCGGTC
>NZ_WNXE01000420.1:0-1498 GCF_010993615.1 Arhodomonas sp. KWT
ATGTAGCGGGCCAGGCGCTCCGGCGCGCGGAAGCGCCAGCGCTCCGAGCGTCCCTCCGGGCGGCGCCAGACCACCTCACCGAGCCCGTCCACGTGGCCGCTGACCAGGTGCCCGCCCAGCGGCGTGGCGAGCGTCAGCGCCTTCTCCAGATTCACCGGGTCGCCGGTGCGCAGCCCACCCAGGGTCGTGCGCTCCAGGCTCTCGGAGGAGACGTCCGCCTCGAAGCGCGGGCCGTCGATGCGCACCGCGGTGAGGCAGCAGCCGTTGACCGCGATGCTGTCTCCGATACCGACCTCCGCGAGGCCGAGCTCCGGGGCCTCGATGGTCAGCCGGCGACCGCCGTCCACGGCGGTCTGGCCGCCGACGCGGCCGAGGCACTGCACGATCCCGGTAAACATCCTTCTCAGCCCTCTCCCGCCGGCGCGAGCACCAGCCTCAGATCATCGCCCACCTGACGGCGGTCCGTCACCCGCAACGGGATTCTGTCCGCCATAGCCTCGAGTTCTGGCAGCACGAGCAGACCGCGGGCGGCATCGCCCATCAGGTGCGGCGCATAGTAGACGATCAGCTCGTCGGCGAGGCCGGCGGCGACCACCGCGCCGGCCAGGGTCGGCCCCGCCTCCACCATCACCTCGTTGACCCCGTCCCGCGCCATGGCGGCGAGCACGGCGGTCAGCACGGGGCGCCCCTCCGGGTCCGGCGGCAGCGGTACCACGCGGGCACCGGCGGCCTCCAGCGACGCCACCCGGGCGTCGTCCGGCCAGCTGCAGAACACCGTCACGCCGCCACCGTCGGTGACCAGACGGGCCGTCTCCGGCAGGCGCAGGGACGGGTCGATCACGTAGCGCGCCGGCTGCACCACCGGCGCATCGACGTCACGGACGGTGAGCGCCGGGTCGTCGGCGAGCACCGTGCCGATCCCCGTGAGCATGGCGCTGCTGCGTGCCCGCCAGCGATGGACGTCACGCCGGGCCGGGGCCCCGGTGATCCATCGGCTCTCGCCGGAGGCCATCGCGGTGCGGCCGTCCAGGCTCGCGGCAAGCTTCACCCGGACCCAGGGCATGCCTTCGGCCATGCGCCGGAGGAAGCCCGGGTTCAGTCCCCGCGCCTGCGCCGCCATCAGTCCGGCGGCGACATCCACGCCGGCACCTCGCAGGCGCTCGAGCCCGCCGCCGGCCACCGCCGGGTTGGGGTCCGTGCCCGCGACCACCACCCGCGCCACGCCGGCCTCCGCGAGCGCGTCCGCGCAGGGCGGGGTGCGGCCGTGGTGGGCACAGGGCTCCAGGGTGACATAGGCCGTGGCGCCGTGTGCCGCGGCCCCCGCCGCGCGCAGGGCGTGGACCTCGGCATGGGGCCCGCCGGCGCGTTCGTGCCAGCCCTCGCCGACGATCTCGCCCGCCCGGGCGATCACGCAGCCGACACGGGGATTCGGGTCCGTGGTGTACAGGCCCCGGCGCGCGAGCCGGATCGCCCGCGCCATGAGGGCGTGGTCCGTCGC
>NZ_WNXE01000421.1:0-1491 GCF_010993615.1 Arhodomonas sp. KWT
TGCGCGTGCGCATCAGCCCGTCCTGGAGCTCGGTGTTCACCCGGGACTGCTGAAGCAGCAGGGTCTCGCTCTCGCGGTTGAGGGTCTGCAGCGTGGTCTGGATGCTGGAGAGGTCGTTGACGCTCTCGGACAGGGCCCGGGAGAGCTCCTGCATGCGGCTGAAGCGGTCCAGCTCCAGCGGATCGAAATCGGCTCCGCCGTCGTTCGCGGTCTCACCGGGGGCCTCCTCCGGTCCGCCCGCCTCCGGCGGGGCCTCGCTGTCGCCCGTGGGCTGCGCGGGACCGGCATCGCGTTCGAAGCCGAAGCGGATGTGGCTCTCGGTCTCTATCTCCAGCGAGCGCAGCTGCTCGCGCAGCCGAGTGACGGTCTGCTCCAGCTCCTGGAGGTTGAAATTCACCGCACCGGCCTGCTGGTCCAGCCGCGCCCGATAGATATTCACCTCGCCGGCATGGTTGACCAGCTCGTCGAGCACCTCGGCGCTCACGCGGACGACGTCGCTGCGCGTCGCCGGTGCCGCGGCGGGGCGCTGCGGGGCCTCGGCGGGGGCCGTTCCGGACTCCGCGGCTGGCACGGCCTCACCGCTCTCGCCGGCCAAGGAGTCCGACTCGTCCCCGCCCTCGGCGCTGTCGCCCCGGTAGCCGGCGATCTGCTCGCGGACCACCGTGGCATCCTCGGGCGTCTGCCCGGCGGCGACGGCGTCGCGCTGGGCGAGCAACGTCTCAAGGCCGGTCTCGAGCAGGTCCTGGTGCGCGTCGTCAGGCTCCTCGCCCGCCGAGCGCACCAGCGTCTCCAGGTCGTGGGCGAGATCGGCGACGGCGGTCATGCCCGTGGTCCGGGCACCGCCCTTGAGGGTGTGCAGGGCCCGCGCCAGTGCCTGACGATGCTCGGCCGAGGCCGGCTCCGCCCGCCATGCCGCGGCGGTGCGTTCCAGGGCGTCGAGCAGCTCCGCCGCCTCCTCCAGGAAGATATCCCGGAGCTCTGTAGCATCGTCGTCACCGGCATCCGCCGGGGTCGCCCCCGCAGCACCGGGGGAGCGCAAGCGCTCGACAAGATCCGGGTCGGGCTGTGGCTGTTCGCCATGGCCGGCCCGGTCGACCAGGTCGTCGAGCTCGTCGACGGCACTGCGCAGCAGACCGAGGAAACGATCGTCGGCCGGGATATTCCCGGCGGCGGCGGCGCTGGCCAGCGTCTCCGTCGCATGGCAGAGGTCGCCGATGGCCCTGAATCCGGCCAGCCGGGCACCGCCCTTGAGGGTGTGGAGTGTACGCTGCACCGAGTGCAGCCGTGCCGGCGGGTCGGCGGCGTCGTTCCAGCCCCCCAGGGCCGCCTCCAGCTCGGCAAGCAGGTCCGCGGCCTCGTCGAGGAAGATACCGACCAGCTCCGGATCCAGCTCGTCGGCCGCCGGCGGTGTCTCCTCCGCGCTCTCCGCGCTCTCCGCGCTCTCCGCGCTCTCCGCGCTCTCCGCGCTCTCCGCGCTCTCCGCGCTCTCCG
>NZ_WNXE01000422.1:0-1491 GCF_010993615.1 Arhodomonas sp. KWT
CTCGGTGGTCTACGTGCTGGAGAACGACTACTTCAACGGCCGGGTGCTGGAGGTCGACGGCGGCCTGCGGCTGTAGCGGCCCGACAGCGGCGAACCGGGGTACGCAGGTACACCCGGTTCGTACAGGCCAGAGACCGTCGGCCGCCATGCCACGACGCCACTCGAGTAGCGTATCCCGGATTACACCGCGGACATACGCGAGGTACCGCGCCGCCGCCCCCAAGGAGTTCGAACGCGGAGACCGGCTCGCGGGAATGCTGCCGGACCACTTCCGCCGATCAGGCGAGTAGGTCGGGCACGGTCGCAGGCCGTGTGCCACATCCCCCTGATCCGGAACGTCGCACGCCTGTGGCGCACGACCTACGTTACTGGGCCACCTCCGCCGATCAATGGCGACCATAAGGCCAGTATTTCCGCGGGAGGAGGGGGGCCCGATTGTGAAAGCCGTCACGTCGTTGCGATCAGGGGTGGCGAGCGGCTCGGTATGAGCACGGCGTTGCGGTAATCTCTCGGGGAGAGACCGGGCTGACGCCGGTCCCGGACCGACCGCCAGGAGGGCGGAAGGTCGTGTTGCGCCGTACCGGCGCCCGCCGCTACTGACCAGGGATGGTGAACCGATGCCAGACGATACCGCCACGCTCCCCGGGCCCTGTCGGTGCCATGCCGCACTGATACGGACCCTCTGCCCGATCCGTTCGAAACCGCCGGCGACGCCTTCCCGGGCCCGCCACTGCCGCACTCGCGCTGCCGCGCCCTCGCCCACATGTCCGTGCCTGCGCCGCTCGTGGCATGGCGATCCCGCAGCCTGTGGCCGTTTCCACCGCCACGCGGTTCGATACGTCGCCAGGGCGGGGCATGCCGTGGCGGGAGGTGGGGGCATGAGCGAGGGCGTCTACCCCTACACCCCGCCCAACCAGGCGAAGAGCTGGATGCGCCCGAGCGAGGAGAACCACGTCACGCGGGTGGTATGCACGGACCGGGCGATCGCGGTGATCTTCGTGCCGGGGGTGATGGGCAGCAACCTGCGGCACAAGAAGGACAAGAAAAGCGTCTGGCTGCCACTGGACGGTGATGCCCAGGGCGTATCGGAGTCTCTCCGCTGGAGCAAAATTCCCGCCAAAGTCAGGCAAAAACTCTTCACCCCCGATGCCTGCGAAGTCGACGAGCGGGGGCAGCTGTGGCGCCACCACCGCCCGATCCTGCGGCGGCGCTCGTTCAACGAGTCCACCCGCGCGGAGCTCGAGGCCGAGGAGCGGGTGTTGGCGAATCTCGTCGGGCACGAGGAAGAGATCCTCGGGGTGGTGCACGGGACGATACCGATGAGGGCACACCGATCGCCCATCGGTACTTCGAGCTCCGCCAGGGCAAGGAAATCATCACCACGGGCGTCACCGACGCCGAGGGGTACACCGGTATCCGGAAAAGCGAATTCATCGACGGCATGAGCATACGGCTCCGACGGGGACAGGGATGAGCGACGAGTACGACATC
>NZ_WNXE01000423.1:0-1486 GCF_010993615.1 Arhodomonas sp. KWT
CCGGTGGCGCTCGCCCGTGATGGCCACATCCGCGTGCGCCTGCTCTACGATGCCGCCGGCCCGCGCCTGCGCCGGGCCCTGGACGTCTTCAACGACGCGGTCACCGTGCTGTTCTGTGCCGCCATCGCCTACGCCGGCTGGGTGATGGTCGAGCGCTCGGTGATCGCCCCGACCGGCGAGTGGACACTGGAGCGCTCGGGCTCCAGCTGGAACCCGCCGTTCCCCAGTTTCACCAAGATCGTCATCCTGGCCGCGACGCTGCTGATGCTGGTGCAGGCACTGCTGCACCTGTGGCAGTCCCTGCGCGCGGTCGCCGGGCGGAGGTAGCGCGGGCATGGATATCGCAACGGCGACCTACGTCCTGGTGGGGGCAATCTTCGCGCTGCTGCTTACCGGCCTGCCGCTGGCGTTCATCACCGGCCTGGTGGCGCTGCTGTTCACGGCGGGCTTCTTCGGCCCCGATGCGCTGCCGCTGGTGACCGCGCGTATCTACGGCTTCGTCACGGAGTACTCCCTGGTGGCCGTACCGATGTTCGTGCTCATGGCCTCGCTGCTGGACCGGTCGGGAATCGCGAGGGACCTGTTCAACGGCATGCGGGTGTTCGCCGGGCGGCTGCCCGGCGGCGTGGCGGTGCAGACCATCATCGTTGCGTTCTTCCTGGCGGCGATGTCGGGGATCATCGGCGGCGAGATCGTGCTGCTCGGCATCCTCGCGCTGCCGCAGATGCTGCGCCTCGGCTATCACCGCAAGATCTCCATCGGCGTGGTCTGCGCCGGCGGCGCCCTTGGCACGATGATGCCGCCCTCCATCGTGCTCATCATCTACGGGCTGCTCGCCAGCGAGTCCATCGCGGACCTGTTCACCGCGGCGATCACCCCGGCGCTGATCCTGATGGGCTCGTACGTGGCCTACGTCCTCTGCCGCTGCCTTCTGCGCCCGGAGCTCGGCCCGCCGCTGTCGGAGGAGGAGCTGGAGGCACCGGGGCATTCCCGTCTCGCGGCGCTCAAGGCGGTGATCCCGCCGGCACTGGTCGCCGCGCTGGTGCTCGGTTCCATCTATGCCGGCATCGCCTCGGTCACCGAGGCTGCGGCCATGGGCGTGTTCGGCGTGCTCGTGCTGGTGTCGCTGCGCCGTGAGCTCTCGGTGACCATCATTCGCGAGAGCCTGAGCCAGACCATCAATACCTGCGGCATGATCGTGTGGATCGGCATCGGCGCCGCCATCCTCGTGGGCGTTTACAACCTCATGGGCGGCAACCGTTTCGTGGCGAGCAGCATCCTCGGCCTGGACCTGCCGCCCATCGCCATCGTGCTGGTGATGATGGCGATCCTCATCGTGCTCGGGCTGTTCATGGACTGGATCGGCATCGCCATGCTCACGCTGCCGATCTTCGTGCCCATCATCGAGCAGATCGGCTACGACCCGGTCTGGTTCGGCATCCTGTTCGCGATCAACATGCAGGTCTCCTTCCTGAGTCCGCCGTTC
>NZ_WNXE01000424.1:0-1480 GCF_010993615.1 Arhodomonas sp. KWT
GGGCGTCACATCCAGCCGCACGCGAACGCGTCGGCCCGGATCGTGGTCCATGCGGGTGACATACTCCTCGCCATGATAGCGGTAATGCACACGGTAGCCGATGGTGCGGGTCTCGTAGTGGGTCTCCTCGACGGTCTCGCAGCGGCGTTCGCGCCGGCTGCCGCCATAGCGGTGCTCGTCCCGGCCGGCGATCCCGCGGCCGATCCCGGCGCCGAGGATGGTGCCGGCCACGGTGGCCACGCGCCGGCCGTCGCCGCCGCCGACCTGGTTGCCGAGGACGCCACCGACGATACCGCCGATGACCAGCCCGGCGGTGTCGTTGCCCCGACGAGGCTCGCGGTAGCGCACGGTCTCGTACCAGCACTCCTCCCGGGGTGTGCTCACTTCCACCGTCCGGGTCAGCGGCTCGACGTGGGTGACCCGGGCGTAATCGTCGTGCCCGCCCCGGGCGAGCGCCGGGGCGCTGGCCACGGAGAGGGCGAGGGCGATGGCGGGGATGCGGTAGTGCATGACGGACGCCTCCTGAATGGTGATCGTGGCCGCGAGTCTGAACGGGGTGAGCTGAACGGTGCCTGAATGGAGACGGGTATGGTGGGCGTGGAATCGATATGTAATGATATAACGGTATCGGAACGCGGGGAGTCCGCAATGAGTGAGTCCGTACTGATGGCGTTTCCCGCCGAAGGACACGATCACCGCGACTGCGTGGCGACGGCCCTCGCCGCGGCGGAGCGGCTGTGCCGGGAGCAGGGGGCGCGGCTGACGCCACAGCGCCGGCGGGTGCTGGAGCTGGTCTGGCGCGGTCACCGCCCCGCCAAGGCCTACGAGCTCATGCAGGCGCTCGCGGAGGGCGAGCGGCCGGTGGCGCCGCCCACGGTCTACCGGGCGCTGGATTTCCTCATGGAGGCGGGGCTGGTGCACCGGCTCGCCTCGCTCAACGCGTTTGTCGGCTGTGCCGCGCCGGAGCATCCCCACGCGGGGCATTTCCTGATCTGCACGCGCTGCGAGCGCGTCGCGGAGCTGGATGCCCCGGATGTGGACGAGCTGCTGGGCGAGCGTGCCGCCGAGCAGGGCTTCGCCCTGGAGCACGAGACCATCGAGCTGGCGGGCGTGTGTGCCGCCTGCCGGCAGTCCCAACCAGCGTAATCCTTGGAGTCGACCATGTTGCGACGACAGCTCGCCCGTTGCGTCCTCGTCCTGGCCGCCGTGCTCGCCTGGCCGGCGGCGGCCCCCGCGGCGGAGGCGCCAATGCAGGTGTACACCAGCGTGATCCCGGTGAAGACGCTGGTCGAGGCCGTCGGCGGGGACCGCGTGGCCGTTACCGCCCTGGTGCAGCCGGGGCAGAGCCCGGCGACCTTCGATCCCGGTCCGCGGACGCTGGCGTCCCTGGAGGGCACCGAGGTCTATTTCCGCGTCGGCGTGCCCTTCGAGCGCTCCTGGATGGCGCGTCTGCGTGCCGCCGCCCCGCGCATGTCGGTCG
>NZ_WNXE01000425.1:0-1477 GCF_010993615.1 Arhodomonas sp. KWT
CCGGCGATCGTGTTCGCCGACGCGGACCTGGACCAGGCCATCGAGGGGACCATGCGCTCGGCCTTCGCCAACTGCGGTCAGGTCTGCTTCGGCACCGAGCGGGTCTACGTCGAGCGCCCGGTGTTCGACGAGTTCGTCAGCCGCCTCAAGGCGGGTGCCGAGGCGCTGAAGATGGGCCCGAGCCAGGACCCGGACGTCAACTTCGGCCCCCTCATCAGCCAGGAGCACCGGGACAAGGTCCTGGGCTACTACCGCCTCGCCGAGGAGGAGGGCGCCACCGTGGTCACCGGCGGCGGGGTCCCGGAGATGCCCGAGGCGTTCGGTGGCGGTGCCTGGATCCAGCCGACCATCTGGACCGGTCTCGGCGATGACGCCCGGGTGGTGCGCGAGGAGATCTTCGGCCCCTGCTGCCACATCCGGCCCTTCGACAGCGAGGACGAGGTGGTCGGGCTCGCCAACGACACCGACTATGGCCTCGCCGCCACGGTCTGGACCCGGGACCTCGCCCGCGCCAACCGCGTGGTCCGCCGCCTGGAGGCGGGCCTGCTGTGGGTGAACAGCTGGTTCCTGCGCGATCTGCGCACGCCCTTCGGCGGCATGAAGAGCTCCGGCATCGGCCGCGAGGGCGGCGTCCACGGGCTGGAGTTCTACTCCGAGCTCTCCAACGTGTGCATCAAGCTGTGAGGCCACGGCGATGACGGACAACCCGGAAATCGGTCAGCGCCTCACGACCGGGGGCTTCGAGACCAACTACCACGAGCGCGGCGACGGGCCGCCGGTGCTGCTCATCCACGGCTCCGGGCCGGGGGTCAGCGCCTGGGCCAACTGGCGGCTCACCATTCCGGCGCTGGCCGGGCGCCACCGGGTGATCGCCCCGGACATGGTCGGTTTCGGCTACACGGAGCGCCCCGAGGGCATTACCTACGATCTCGATACCTGGTGCCGTCACGCCCTCGACGTGCTGGACGCCCTGGACATCGACCGGGCCCACATCGTGGGCAACTCCTTCGGTGGCGGGCTCGCCCTGGCCCTGGCCCTCCGTCACCCCGAGCGGGTGGGGCGGCTGGTGCTCATGGGCAGCGTCGGCGTGTCCTTCGGGATCACCCCCGGCCTGGATGCCGTCTGGGGATACACGCCCTCGGTGGCCAACATGCGCGGGCTCCTGGACATCTTCGCCCACAGCCGCGAGCTGGTCAGCGACGAGCTCGCCGAGCTGCGCTACCGCGCCAGCATCCGTCCCGGCGTCCAGGAGGCCTACGCCGCCATGTTCCCCGCGCCCCGCCAGCGCTGGGTGGATGCCATGGCGAGCCCCGAGGACCGGATCCGTGCCCTGGACACCGAGACGCTCATCGTCCATGGCCGCGACGACCGGGTCATCCCGCCGGGGAACGCGTACCGGCTGCATGAACTCATCGGCCCCTCGCAGCTGCACGTCTTCGGCCGCTGCGGGCACTGGACCCAGATCGAGCACGCCCAC
>NZ_WNXE01000426.1:0-1477 GCF_010993615.1 Arhodomonas sp. KWT
GGGGGAAGAACACCGCCGGCGCGAAGGTTGCGACGCCGGCGGTCTCGCCGACCGCCTCCAGCGCGCGTTCCAGCGCGGCGGCGTTCGGGTCGCGGGGATGGACGGTGATGCGGTCGCGGCCGCGGTGCACCTCCCAGTCCAGGCCCTCGCTCTGGAGGCGGATCTTGATGTTGCGCTTGAGCCGGCTCTCGAAGTCGCGGCGGTTCCGCCCCTTCAGGGCCACCTCGGCGTAGTGCACGAGTATGCGGTTGCAGTTCATTGCGGTCCGGGTCGGGGTTCGACAGGGGCACGTATTCTATGCGTTAACCCGGCCCTCTGTCGTCCACCGTCGCCCGCCACGCACAGGAGGCAGTGCCGGCGCTGCATCCGGAGGCCAGGGATACCGCGCTGTCCGGCATCGTTCCAGGCCCGGGACCCGCGGTCCGGGGGCTCACGCCGGCCGACAGTGGCGCGTCGTCGCCCGGAACGGCGGCCACATCCCCTGGCGGCCGGGGTCAGCCGTCCTCACCGCCGGGCAGGATGAGGGTCACGCGGGTGCCTCCCAGTTCCGGGGCCCCGTCCAGTGCCAGCGTGCCGCCGGCCTGTCCAGCGAGCTCGCGGACCACCGCAAGACCAATGCCCTGGCCGTCGCCGCCGGTGTCCAGACGCCGGCCGCGGGTGAGCGCGGCCTCGCGCACGTCAGCGGCGATGCCCGGGCCGTTGTCATCCACGTCGATACGGATGCGCCGCCCGCCGCCGTCGTCCGCGGCGGTGACGGCAACGTGGCCGGCGCCGTAGCGCCAGGCGTTGTCCAGGATGTTGCCGAGCATCTCCATGAGGTCGTCTTCGGTGCCGGCATACCAGAGGCCGTCGGGGCAGTGCACCTGCAGCTCGACGTCGCGCTCCAGCCGGGCATGGTGCAGCGCCCGGGCGAGGCGGTGGATCACGGGCGCCACCGCCGTGCGGCCGCCACCTTCCAGCCGCCCTGCGCCGCTGCGGCGCACGTGGTACTCGATCTGTCGGTCGATGCGGGTGATCTGCTCGGCAGCGGCGTCCAGGTCCGCCGGTGTGCGGCTGGCCAGGGCGCCGCGTATCACCGCGAGCGGGGTCTTCAGGCTGTGGGCGAGATTGTCCAGGGTCTCGCGGTAGCGCCGCGTGCGCTCGCGCTCGCCGTCGGCGAGGCGGTTGATGTTGTCCGTGAGCACGGCGATCTCCCGCGGGTGATGGCCGCCGAGGCGGTCACGCCAGCCGCGGTGCATGGCGTCGACTTCGGCGGTGACCCGCCGCAGCGGCGCGAGGCCCCAGCGCAGGGTCAGCCACAGGGCGAGCAGCAGCCCGGCACAGCCCACACTCATCCAGGCCCAGAGGGTGCGGCGGAAACCGGCGATGCTGGCGCGATAGGCCTCGTCCCCGGCGATCAGGGTGATGCTGAAGCGCCGGGTGGGGCCGGATAGCGGCTCCCAGGACACGCCGTAGTCCATGCGGAAGCGCCCGTCAC
>NZ_WNXE01000427.1:0-1472 GCF_010993615.1 Arhodomonas sp. KWT
CTCGAACAGGACCCGCGATTCCCGGACCAGCCGGACGAGACCCGTGAGCTGGACCGACTGGACCTGCCGCGCAACGTCGCCGACAACTACGGCGCCCGCATGCGCGCCCTGCTGGTGGCCCCCTCCAGCGGCTACTACACGTTCTGGGTGGCCGGCGACGACCAGTCGCATCTGCTGCTCGGCACCGACGATACCGAGGCCAGCAGCCGCCTGATCGCCAGCGTCTCGTGGTGGACCCAGCCCGAGGAGTGGTACAAGTACGCCGCCCAGCGCTCCGAGCCCATCTACCTGAACGCCGGCCAGCGCTATTACATCGAGGCCCGCGTCAAGGAAGGCCAGGGCGGCGATCATCTGTCCGTGGCCTGGTCCGGTCCGGACTTCGACCGGCGCATGATCGGCACGAGCGCACTGGAGCCGCTGGATGGCGGTGACACGGCGACCGACTCCGGCAGTGGCGACAGCTCCGGCACGTCGGACACATCGGGCGACACGGCCGGCGGCACCGACACCCCGCTCACCGTGGAGTACTGGGGCAACATCTCCGGTGGTCGTATCGATAATCTGATCCAGGATCCCCGTTTCCCGGATGACCCGGACCGCAGCATCACCATCGAGCGCCTGGACCTGCCACGCAACGTCGCCGACAACTATGGCGCCCGTGTTCGCGGGGTGCTCACCGCGCCGAAGACCGGCAACTACACTTTCTGGATCGCCGGCGACGACCAGTCCCGGCTGTACCTCGGCAGCGACGCGAGCGCCGCGAGCCGCGAGCTCATCGCCAGCGTCTCGTGGTGGAGCTATCCGGAGGAGTGGAACAAGTACGCGGCCCAGCGCTCCCAGCGTATCCACCTCGAGGCGGGCGAGCAGTACTACATCGAGGCCCAGCTGAAGGAGGGCCAGGGCGGCGACCACCTCTCCGTGGCCTGGTCCGGCCCCGGCTTCAAGCGCCGCATCATCGACGCGGATGCGCTGAGCGGCTATAACGGCTCCGGTTCCTCGACGGATTCCGGTTCCTCGACGGATTCCGGTTCCTCGACGGATTCCGGCTCCTCGACGGATTCCGGCTCCTCGACGGATTCCGGCTCCTCGACGGACTCCGGCTCCTCGACGGATTCCGGCTCCTCGACGGATTCCGGCTCCTCGACGGACTCCGGTTCCTCGACGGATTCCGGTTCCTCGACGGGCTCCGGCTCCTCGACGGATTCCGGTTCCACGACCACCGTCGACACCGATCAGGACGGGATCACGAACGATCAGGACACGGACGACGACGGTGACGGCATGCCCGACACCTGGGAGACGGCCAACGGCCTCGACCCGCTGGACCCCTCCGACGCCGGCAGCGATGCCGACGGCGACGGCGCCACCGCCCTGGAGGAGTACACCGCCGGGACTGACCCGACGGATCCGGCGAGCGTGCCGGCGGCCCCGGCGATCGCCGTGCAGTGGAACGCCCCATCCGAGCGCACCGA
>NZ_WNXE01000428.1:0-1465 GCF_010993615.1 Arhodomonas sp. KWT
ACGCACCCGCGCGAACCGGCGCTTGCCGACCTGGATCACCATCGGGCCTCCGGCACCCAGGGTGAGCCCGCGGTCCTCCACGCGCTCGCCATCGATACGCACCGCACCCTGCTTGATCATGCGCAGGGCCTCGGAGGTACTGGGTGTCAGCCCCGCCTCCTTGAGGACGCTGGCGATACCGAGACCATCACCGGAGACGTCCAGATCGACCTCCGGCATCTCCTCCGGCATCGCCCCCTTCTGGAAACGCGCTATGAAGGATTCCCGCGCGCGCGAGGCGGCCGCCGTATCGTGGAACCGCCCCACCAGCTCCTCGGCCAGCTCGAACTTCACATCCCGGGGGTTACGCCCCTCGGCAACGGACTGGCGCAGCCGCTCGATCTCGGCGAGTGGGCGGAAGGTAAGCAGCTCGAAGTAGCGCCACATGAGATCGTCGGAGACGGACATGAGCTTGCCGAACATATCATCGGCGCCCTCGCGGATGCCGACGTAATTGCCCAACGACTTGGACATCTTCTGCACGCCGTCGAGCCCCTCGAGGATGGGCATGGTCAGGATGACCTGCGGGCGCTGTCCGTACTCGCGCTGGATCTCGCGGCCGACGAGGAGATTGAACTTCTGGTCCGTACCGCCGAGTTCGACATCCGCCTCCAGCGCCACCGAGTCGTAGGCCTGGACCAGCGGATAGAGGAACTCGTGAACCGCGATCGAGCGATTGTCCTCGTAGCGCTTGTGGAAGTCGTCGCGCTCGAGCATCCGCGCCACGGTATACTTGGCCGCCAGCCGGATCATGCCCTCCGCCTTCATCGGCCCCATCCAGCGGGAATTGAACTCCACGCGCGTGCGTTCGGGATCAAGGATGCGGAAGATCTGCTCCTCGTAGGTACGTGCGTTCTCGCTGATCTGCTCCGGGGTGAGGGCCGGGCGGGTGGCCGTCTTGCCGGAAGGGTCGCCGATCATGCCGGTGAAGTCGCCGATCAGGAAGATGACCTCGTGGCCGAGGTCCTGGAACTGGCGGAGCTTGTTGATGAGCACCGTGTGCCCGAGATGAAGGTCCGGCGCGGTGGGGTCGAACCCCGCCTTGATGCGCAGCGGACGCCCCTCCTCCAGGCGTGCCCGGAGGTCATTCTCCGGCAGTATTTCCTCGGCACCGCGCCGCAGTATCGCGAGCGATTCCTCAATCGTGCTCATGCTCGACTCCGCGTTGTCTCTGGTAACTGAGGCGGACGTCACGCCCGCCGACCCGCGCGACATGTTACTCAATCGCACTGGCCGGGCGTTACTCCCACGCCCGCGCGTTGACTGAATTGTGGCTTCGGGCTAACGTTCGGAGCTTATAGGCTGAGGATCGTTCCATGAAGACACGCCGCCGCAACAAGGACAGTCTGGCCAGCCTGTCCAACCGTCGGAAGCGTCCCCGCCGCATCCATCACGCACTCGCCCTGTCCGTCGCGGTCGTCACCGG
>NZ_WNXE01000429.1:0-1465 GCF_010993615.1 Arhodomonas sp. KWT
CCATGCGGATGAGCTCGAAGCGCTCGACCAGGCGCGCCCCTACCTCGCGATGCAGGACGGCGGCCTCGTCGTAATGGGCGGCCGCGGCATCGAAACGTGCCGCCCGCACCCGCACCCCGTGGTCGGTCTCGGCCATGACTGTACTGTCCTCTCCGGCGCTGCGAACCGCCGCCATCCTACCGTATGATGCGGTCATTACGGGCACGGCAGGGAGGCCGTCATGATACCGGGCATGGACCTCGCGGCACTGTGGGAGGGTATCGGGCGGCACCTCATGGCCGCTCCCTGCCGGCTCTGCGGCGAGCCGCCCGAGGCCGCCGCGGAGCTGTGCCGCGACTGCCGCGCCGCGCTGCCGTGGATCGACCCGCCCTGCCCCGGCTGCGGCCTGCCGCTACCGCCGGGACGACCAGACGCGCCCTGCGGGCACTGCCTCCGCCGGCCGCCCCCGTGGCAGCGCCTGATCGCCCCGCTCGCCTACACGCCACCGGTGAGCGGCCTCGTCCACGCCTTCAAGGACGACGGCGACTTAGCCGCCGGCCGCCTCCTCGCGGACCTGCTCGCCGGCGCCCTGCCGTCGGAATGCCCGGGCGCCATCCTGCCCGTCCCCCTGCACCGGCGCCGGCTGCGCGAACGGGGCTTCAACCAGGCCGCAGAGATCGCGCGGCGCCTGCCCGGCCGCACCCTGCACGGATCGCTCCAGCGCCCGGCCCCCGGACCGGACCAGCGCGGCGGCAACGCGAGGCGCCGCCGGGCCAACGTGCGTCGCGCCTTCGTCGCCGATCCGCGGCGCCTGCCGCGGCGGGTCCTGGTCGTCGACGACGTCGTCACCACCGCTGCCACCCTCACGGCGGTCACAGAGGCACTCCGCCGCGCCGGCGTCGGGACGGTCTGGGTCTGCGCCCCGGCACGAACGCTCCCCGACGGCGCACGAAACCGCCGCTGAATGCCGGCGCGGTCCACTATGGCCACCCGCTGGCGGCCCGCTCCGCGGGCTCACTGGCCGCCCCGCCACCGGCGTGCCAGAATACCGGCCCCGGGCGCCGGCACCAACGGCCCCGCGACCTACATGCGCACTAGACGACCCCGCCGGGCGGCACACGACCGCCACCGGAGACGCCCCGGCGGTCGTGCACGGATCCGCAGGGAGGAACGGCTTGCCTGGAGCGCGTAACTGGCGTCCCATCGGCGCCCCGGCCGGGGGCCACGTCCCGCCGGCGCTGAGACCCTGGATCGAGACCCCGGGATCGCTGACCGCCCGCATGCGCCGGCGCTGCGACGGTGCCTTCCGCGTGGAGGTCGTGGGCCAGTACTGGCAGCGCCCCTGGCGGGACGAACGCCGCCCCGTGGGGGTCCGCGAGCACCGCCTGGCCTGGGTCCGCGAGGTCATGCTCTGCAACGGCGACACGCCGTGGATCTACGCCCGGAGCATCATCCCGACCGCCACCCTCGGCGGCACCCTGCGCCG
>NZ_WNXE01000042.1:0-17861 GCF_010993615.1 Arhodomonas sp. KWT
ATCGGCATCGAGGCGCCGGCGCTGCCGCACCGCCGCCGCGCGGGTGACCGCGGGACCTATCAGGATTACTACACGCCCGAGACCCGGGCGCTGGTGGCCCGTCACTACGCCGAGGACATCGAGCGCTTCGGCTACCGCTTCGGCGACGGGGACTGAAGCGGGGCGCGTCCCGCCGGGTCAGCGCTCCACCAGCCAGCGACCGCGGTCGGCGAAGCGCTTGTACGGATTGCGCACGCCCTCGGGCTGGCGGGAGAAGCGGCGGTAGCTCCACAGGTACTGCTCCGGCTGCTCGCGGATCGCCGCCTCGATGGTGTGGTTGAGCGCGGTCGCGGCGGTGGCCGGGTCCGGGTCGGCGACCGCCGGGTCGGCGCGGCGCCAGTGCACGCGGAAGCCCCGGCCGGCGGGCAGGCGCTCGGCCCAGCCGATCACCACCGGGGCGCCGCTGCGTTCGGCGATGCGGCCGAACAGGGTCATGGTCTTGGCCGGCTGGCCGAAGAACGGGACGTGCACGCCCTCGCCGGGGGGCTGCTGGTCCGGCAGGATGCCCACGCCCTCGCCGTCGCGCAGCGCCCGCAGCAGGGCGCGCACGCCGCCGGCGCGGGCGGGGTGGAAGTGCGCCCCGGTGCGCGAGCGCGCCGCCACCAGCAGCGACTCCAGCCACGCCTGGCGCGGCGGCCGGTACAGGGCGTGGAGCGGGGTGCGCTGTGCGACCCACGCCTGAAGCAGCTCCCAGGCGCCGAGGTGGGGCGCGATGATGAGTACGCCGCGGCCCTCGGACAGGGCCTCCGTGAACACCGCCTCGCCGTCCACCTCCCGGATCAGCGCCAGGGTCTCCGTCACCGGCCGGTGCCAGATCGCCCCGAGCTCGAGCAGGTTGCACGCCGAGGACTGCAGCGCGCGGCGGGCGAGCGTGCGCTTCGCCGCCGGCGGCAGCGCGGGGAAGCACAGCTCCACGTTCACGCGCACGATGCGCCGGACGTCGTTGGGGAAGCCGTCCGCGAGCGTGCCCACGGCCCGGCCGGCGCCGTGGAGCAGGCGCAGGGGCAGGCGGGCGGTCAGCCGGAGCAGACCATCTACGAGGCGGGCGCGCAGCACGATGGAGAGGCGGGGGCGGTGACCGGCGGGCTCACTCCCGCCGGTGCTGCTCGAGGATGCGCGGGTCGTCCGGGTGGAAGTCCTTCACCACGTACTCGGCGCCGCAGTAGGGGCACTTCCCCTCGCCGGTCTTGTGCAGGGGGATGAAGACCTTGGGGTGGGAGTTCCACAGGTACATCCCGGGCATGGGGCAGGACACCGGCAGGTCGTCCACCGTCACCTCGTAGCGGTGCGCGGCGTTCGGCTGGATCAGGTCCTGGCGGTCGTGAGTCTGGGGATCAGGCACGTCGTATCCTCCCGAGCGATGTTCAGGCTACCGGGGTCAGCCATTCGGGGTGGGCGTCCCGGCGGCCCTCCACCTGGTCGAAGAATCGTTTCTGCAGGTCCGCGGTCACCGGCCCGCGGCGGCCCTCGCCGAGCACCCGGCCGTCGAGCTCGCGGATGGGGGTGACCTCGGCGGCGGTCCCGGTGAAGAATGCCTCGTCGCAGACGTAGACCTCGTCGCGGGTGATCCGCCGTTCGCGCACCTCGTAGCCCGCCTCGTCGGCGAGCTGCATGACCGCGTCGCGGGTGACGCCGGCGAGCGCGGAGGTGAGCTCCGGGGTGTGGATCACCCCGTCGCGCACCATGAAGAAGTTCTCCCCGGAGCCCTCGGCGACGAAGCCGTCCACGTCGAGCAGCAGCGCCTCGTCGTAGCCGGCGGCCACGGCCTCCTGTAGCGCCATCATCGAGTTGATGTAGTTGCCGTTCGCCTTGGCGCGGCACATGGCCACGTTGACGTGGTGGCGCGAGAACGACGAGGTCTTGATGCGGATGCCGCGCTCGATGGCCTCGGCGCCGAGATAGGCGCCCCAGTGCCAGGCGGCGATCATCACGTGCGTGGACAGCCCGTCGGCGCGCAGGCCCATGCCCTCGGAGCCCAGGAACGCCATTGGCCGGAGGTAGGCGCTCTCCAGGCCGTTCTCGCGTACCGTCTCGATGCAGGCCCGGTTGATGGTGTCCGCGTCGAAGGGCATCGGCAGGCCGAGGATCTTGGCGGAGTCCATGAAACGCCGGGTGTGCTCGAACAGCCGGAAGATCGCCGGGCCGTGAACCGTGTTGTAGGCGCGGACACCCTCGAAGACGCCGAAGCCGTAGTGGAGCGTGTGGGTGAGGACGTGGACCCTGGCGTCGCGCCAGGGCACGAACTCGCCGTCGATCCAGATCACGCCGTCCCGGTCCGCCATGCTCATGCGCGGCACTCCTTACACGCTCTATGTGGTCTCGCCCGGTTCCGGGGTATGCGCCGCGCCCATGATCCGCGACCACAGCGCCGTGACCGCTTCGCGCTGCGTCCGGAAGCGCTCGGCGGGAACCCGGGCGGGCAGCTCCTGGAGCGTCAGCCGATGGATCTCCGCGCGGAATACCCGGTAGGCCTCGGCCAGGGTCTCCGCGTCGTCCTCGCCGACGAGACCGTCGTCGCGGGAGAGCTCGCCGAGCAGGCGGATATTGTCCGTGAATCGCAGCAGGCCGGGGTTGTCATGGGCTCCGGCAAGGACCCCATATTGGACCATAAATTCGATATCCGCGATACCGCCACGGTCGTTCTTGAGGTCGAAGACGTCCTCGTCGCCGGAGGCCTTGGCACGGCGCATGCGCTCGCGCATGGCGGCGACCTCGCCGCGCAGTGCCTCGGGGTCGCGCGGGCGGGTGAGGATCTCGCGGCGCAGCGCCTCGATGCGCTTGCCGAGGTCAGTGTCTCCGGCGACCACCCGGGCGCGCACCAGGGCCTGGTGCTCCCAGGTCCAGGCGTTGTCGCGCTGGTAGGTGGCGAAGGCGTCGAGGCTGGTGGCGAGCAGCCCCGACTTGCCACTGGGGCGCAGCCGCGTGTCCACCTCGTAGAGGATGCCGCCGGGGGTGGTGGTGGCCAGGATGTGAATGATGCGCTGGGCGAGGCGGGCGAAGAATACCGCGTTCTCCACGCTCTTCTCGCCGTCGGTGTGCAGCGCCTCGCCGCGGGCGTCGTTGACGAACACCAGGTCCAGGTCCGAGCCGTAGCCGAGCTCGATGCCGCCGAGCTTGCCGTAGGCGAGCACCGCGAAGCCCTGGCGCACGTGCTCGCCGTCCACCAAGCCGGTGGGCTCACCGAAACGGCGGCTGACGTGGTACCAGGCGACGCGCAGGACCTCCTCGACCACCACCTCGGCGATGTCGGTGAGGTAGTCGCTGACCACCATGATCGGGATCGCCTCGGCGAGGTCCGCGGCGGCCACGCGCAGGACGTTGGCCTGGCGGAAGTGGCGCAGCTCCTCCATCTGGCGCTCGAGGTCGTCGTCGTCGACCCGGGCCATGCGTGCGGCGAGCTCCCCGGCCAGGGCCTCGCGGCGCAGCGGCGTGTACAGCGTGCGCGGGTCGAGGAGCTCGTCGAGGAGCACCGGGTGGCGTGCGAGCAGCCGCGCGATCCAGGGGCTGGCGCTGCATAGCTGCACGAGCTGGGACAGCGCCATCGGGTTCTCGCTGAGCAGCGCCAGGTAGACGGTGCGCCGGGCCACCGTCTCCAGCAGCGAGAGCACCCGCTCCAGGGTGGCGTCCGGGCCGGGCTGGCCGGAGACGGCCTGCAGCAGCATGGGCATGAGCCGGTCGAGCCGGCCCCGGCCGCGGGCCGAGAGCGAGCGTGCGGTGTGGCCCTCGCGCAGGGCGGCGATGCGCTCGCGGCCGCGCGAGGGGTGGGCGAAGCCGGCGTCGTGGAGGAACTCGTCGGTCTCGTCGTCGTCGAGGGTGGCGTTCCAGACGTCGCCGAAGTCGGTGGCCCCGGCATCGGCCTCGCCGGCCTCCTGGGGGGCGACGAAGACCTGGTCGAAGTGGGCCTGCACCCGGGCGCGCCAGCCCTCCAGCGCGGCGGTGAAGGTGTCGTAATCCGGGTAGCCCATGGCGAGGGCGAGCCGGGCGCCGTCCAGGGGATCGTCCGGAAGCTGGTGGGTCTGGCTGTCGTACATCGCCTGCAGCCGGTTCTCGCTGCGGCGCAGGAAGGCATAGCCCTCGGCGAGCTCGTCGCGGGTGTGCGCGGGGATCTGGTCGTGCTCGGCGAGTCGCGAGAGCATCTCCAGCAGCGAGCGCCCCTGCAGGGCCGGCTCCTGGCCGCCGCGGATGAGCTGGAAGGCCTGGACGATGAACTCGATCTCGCGGATGCCGCCGCGGCCGAGCTTGATGTTGTCCGCCATGCCCCGGCGCCGGACCTCGCGGTCGACCAGGGCCTTCATCTCGCGCAGGTTCTCGAAGGCGCCGTAGTCGAGGTAGCGGCGATAGACGAACGGCCTCAGGGCCGCGAGCAGGGTCGCCCCGCGCTCGTAGTCACCGCCGACGATCCGCGCCTTGATCATGGCGTAGCGTTCCCACTCCCGGCCCTGGTTCTGGTAGTAGAGCTCGAGGGCGTTGAAGCTGCTTGCCAGCGGGCCGGAGCTGCCGAAGGGGCGCAGGCGCATGTCCACCCGGAAGGCCTGGCCGTCCGGTGTCTGCCGGTCCAGCGCGGCGATCAGCTCCTGGCCGAGGCGGTTGAAGAACTCCTCGTTCGCCCGCGGGCGCCGGCCGTCGGTCTCGCCCGCTTCGGGGAAGGCGAAGATCAGGTCGATATCCGAGGAGAAGTTGAGCTCGCCGCCGCCGAGCTTGCCCATGCCGATCACGCTCATCCGCAGGGCCTCGCCGTCGGCGTTGCGCGGCACGCCCCAGAGCGCGCAGCGACGCTCGTAGAGGTGGGCGAGGGTACGGTCGATGCAGGCCTCGGCGAGGCCGGAGAGCTCGCCGAGGGTCTCCTCCAGGGGTGCGATGCCGGCGAGGTCCCGCCAGGCGATACGCGCCATCTCCACGTCGCGGAAGCGGCGCAGGGCGCGCTGCAGCGCCTCCGCGCCGTCGGCGTCCGCGATGGCGCCGTCGAGGCGTTCGCGGTAGGTATCGAGGGTGCGCGCCTCCGCGAGCGGGGCCGGGGCTGTCAGCGCGGCAAGCGTCTCGGGGCGCTGGATGCAGACCCGGGCCACGAAGGGGCTGGTCGCCCAGACCAGGGGCAGCGAGGCCTGGACCCGGGCGTCGTCCGGCGCGCCGCGTTCGGCGAGCAGGGTCTCCAGCGGCTCCGCGACCCCGTCCCGGAGGGCCTCGGGCAGGGCGTCGAAGGCGTCGCGCAGGGGCTTGGGGGCGTTGTCCATGCTCATGGGCGGAGCCTACTACAGGTGGTGCCCGCGTCGGCATATCCCCGGGGCAAGGGCCGGGTGCCGGTCCGTGCCCCGGGGCGCGACGGAGTCTCCGGGACGGTCAGTCCAGGTGCTCGAACAGCGCGGCTATGCCCTGGCCGCCGCCGATGCACATGGTCACCACGGCATAGCGCCCACAGATGCGCTCCAGCTCGTGGATCGCCTTGACCGTGAGGATGGCCCCTGTGGCGCCGATGGGGTGGCCAAGGGAGATGCCGCTGCCGTTGGGGTTCACCCGTGCCGGGTCCAGCCCGAGGTCGCGCACCACCGCGAGGGCCTGCGCGGCGAAGGCCTCGTTGATCTCCCAGGTGTCCACGTCGCCGGTGGCCACGCCGGTGCGCTCGAGGAGCTGGCGCACGGCGGGGACCGGGCCGATGCCCATGTACCTGGGGTCCACGGCGGCCACGGTGCCGGCGACCAGCCGCGCCCGCGGTTTCAGGCCCTGGCGCTCGGCGGCCTCGCGGGAGGCGAGCACCACCGCGGCGGCGCCGTCGTTGAGTGTCGAGGCGTTGCCGGCGGTGACGGTGCCGCCGTCGCGCTTGAACACGGGCTTCATCGCGGCCATGCGCTCGGTGTCGATGTCCCGGCGCGGGCCCTCGTCGGTGTCCACGGTGACCGTGCCCTTGCGCCCGCGGATCTCCACCGGAAGGATCTGCTCGCGGAAGTGGCCGGCGTCGATGGCGGCCGCCGCGCGGCGGTGGCTCTCCGTGGCGAGGGCATCCTGGTCCTCGCGGGATATCCCCCACTTCTCGGCGACGTTCTCGGCGGTGATGCCCATGTGGCACTTGTCGAACGGGTCGGTCAGCGCGCCGACCATGGCGTCGAGCATCTGCCCGTCGCCCATGCGCTGACCCCAGCGGCCGCTCGGCAGCCAGTAGGGGGCGCGGCTCATGGCGTCGCCGCCGCCGGCGACGGTGCAGTCGGCATCGCCGGTGCGGATGTAGTCCGCGGCGGTGAGGATGGCCTGCAGGCCGCTGCCGCACAGGCGGTTGAGGGTGAGCGCCGGCGTGGTCACGGGCAGGCCGCCGTTCACGGAGGCGACCCGGGCGAGGTACATGTCCCGCGGCTCGGTGTGGATGACATTGCCGAAGACCGTATGCCCCACCGCCTCCGGCGAGACGCCGGCACGGGCGACCGACTCGCGCACCACCGAGGCGGCGAGCTCGCCGAGGGGGACGTCCTTGAGTGCACCGCCGTAACTGCCGACGGGGGTGCGGACACCGCTGACAACGACTACGTCCTGCATGACGGGGACTCCCTGAGCTGTTCTGTGTGGGGTGAGGCCGGCGGGGCGCGTTCACCGGCGGCGCTGCACCGCACCAACCGTGAATGCACTCCAACGCCCATCATCGTGATTCTACGCATCAAAATCAGCAATTTCTTGAACGGAGGGGGCTGGTCGGCGAAAATGGCGCGCTTCGAGAGCGCGGAATCCGGGCGCGCCCGGCCGACCCCGATCGGGGGGGACAACCCCGGCGGTATCGGCTGTCGGGCCGCCTTCGATGCAACCGGACCACGATGGGCGGGCGCATGCCCCCGGGCAAAGGCCAGAAGCCGGCGCCGCCCCAATGTCTCTAGGGAGGTTATTCATGACCCAGCACATCCAGTATCCGGAATCGGGTGAAAAGATAAAGGTCGTCGACGGCAAGATCTCCGTGCCGGACAACCCGGTTCTCGGTTACGTCGAGGGGGACGGCATCGGCCCGGACATCACCCGCGCGAGCATGCGTATCTGGGACGCCGCGGTCGAGCAGGCCTACAACGGTCAGCGCCGGATCCACTGGGCCGAGCTCTACATGGGTGAAAAGGCTGCCGGCCTTTACGACGGCGACTACTTCCCCGAGGAGACCCAGGCCGCGCTCCAGGACCTCATCGTCTCCATCAAGGGCCCGCTGACCACGCCGGTCGGGGGCGGTTTCCGCTCGCTCAACGTGGCCCTGCGCCAGAAGCTCGACCTCTACGCCTGCGTGCGCCCGGTGCGGCATTATGATGGCGTGCCCTCGCCGCTGCGCAAGCCCGAGGACGTGGACGTGGTCGTCTTCCGCGAGAACACCGAGGACGTCTACGCCGGCATCGAGTACCAGTCCGGCAGCGAGGAGAACAGGAAGGTCGCGAAGTTCCTCAAGGAGGAAATGGGCGAGACCTTCTTCGACGACGCCGGCCTCGGCGTCAAGCCGATCAGCCCCTTCGGTTCCAAGCGCCTGGTGCGCAAGGCCATCCAGTACGCCGTCGACAACAACCGTGAGAGCGTGACCCTTGTCCACAAGGGCAACATCATGAAGTTCACGGAGGGCGCCTTCCGCCAGTGGGGCTACGAGGTCGCCAAGGAGGAGTTCGGCGACGTCACCATCACCGAGGAGGAGCTCTACTCCACCTACGGCGGCAAACGCCCCGAGGGCAAGATCGTCATCAAGGACCGCATCGCCGACATCATCTTTCAGCTGATGCTGCTGCGGCCCAACGAGTTCGACGTGCTCGCCACCATGAACCTCAACGGCGACTACCTCTCCGACGCCATCGCCGCGGAGGTCGGCGGCGTTGGTATCGCGCCGGGGGCGAACATGTCCGACCACGTGGCCGTGTTCGAGGCCACCCACGGCACCGCGCCGAAGTACGCCAACCAGGACAAGGTCAACCCGGGCTCGCTGCTGTTCTCCGGCGTGATGATGCTCGACTACCTCGGCTGGACCGAGGCGGCGGACCTAATCCGCGCGGCCTATCAGAAGGTGGTCACCACCGGCATCGTGACCTACGACTTCGCCCGCCAGATCGAGGGCGCGACCGAGGTCAAGACCAGCCAGTTCGCCGACGCGATCATCGAGCAGATGCAGGGCCGCATCGACCTCGCCAAGTACCAGCAGGAGCGCGAGGAGGCCATCGAGCACGACCGCAAGGTCCGCGAGCTGCGCCGCGTGGCCTCGCCGCTGGAGGAGATGATCGCCTCCGGGCGTACGCCGCAGAGCGTGCGCGAGATGATGAACCCGGAGCCGGTCTCCGTGGCCGCGGCCACCTCCGTGGAGGACGCCATGCACCTGATGCGTGAGCGCCACATCAGCTCGGTGATCTGCGAGCCGGGGGACGACGGTGCCTGGGGCATCATGACCCAGCGCGACGTCCTCTCGCGCATCATCTCCGCCGGCCGCCGTCCGTCGGACGCCCGGGTCAGCGAGGTGGCCTCCAAGCCGCTGGTCACCGTGCCGGGGGATATGGGCCTGCAGGAGTGTGCGGAGAAGATGAGCAAGGAGAACATCCGTCGCGTGGTCGTGGTGGAGAACGAGCGCCCGGTGGGCATCATCTCCGACACGGACATCTTCGCCGCCGTCGAGCAGTTCGGCCTGCCGGAGTAGGCCCCCACCGCCCCTGGCGGTACCGAACGCCCGGGTGCCGCGTGCGCCCGGGCGTTTCTGTGTGTGGCCCCGTGAGCCTGCCGGCGGCGACGCCGGTCCGCGCGCCCGGTGCCGGGCCGGCGTGGACGGGGACGCCGGGATGAGGGGGGAGTCATGTTCGGGGTAGGCTGGATAATACGTCCGCCCAGGGGGAGAAGAGAATGAACGACAAGCGCACCGATGCGCCGCTCCGCGAGGACATCCGCCAGCTCGGCGGGCTGCTCGGCAGCACGCTCTACGAGCAGGCCGGCGAGTCCGTTTTCCACGTCGTCGAGGAGGTCCGGCGTCTGTCCAAGGAGGCACGCGCCGGCGACGCGGAGGCCGCGCAGGCGCTGGAGCGCATGCTCGCCGAGCTGCCGGACGAGCACATCATGCCGGTGGTGCGCGCGTTCTCGCAGTTCCTCAACCTCGCCAACATCGCCGAGCAGCACCACCGGGTGCGCCGTAGCCGGACGTGGCTGCGCGACCCGGATTCCGCACCGCTGCGCGGCTCGCTGGAGGAGAGCTTCGAGCGCCTGAGCGGCGAGGTCGACGGCGAGCGGCTCCACCAGGCCGTGTGTGACCTGTCCATCGAGCTGGTGCTGACCGCCCATCCCACCGAGGTCAGCCGTCGCACCCTCCTGCAGAAGTACAACCGCATCGCCGAGCTGCTGGACCAGCAGGACCGTCTCGACCCCATCCCCGAGGAGATCGAGGAGGTCCACCAGTCGCTGCGCCGCGAGATCACCGCGGCCTGGTACACCGACGAGATTCGCCGCCAGCGCCCGCGCCCCCAGGACGAGGCACGCTGGGGGCTGGCGGTGATCGAGCAGACCCTCTGGGACGTCATCCCGCGCTACCTCCGCCGGCTCGACCGCCAGGTCTACCGGCGTACCGGCGAGCACCTGCCGCTGGATGCCGCACCCATCCGCTTCGGCTCCTGGATGGGGGGCGACCGCGACGGTAACCCCCGGGTCACCGCCACGGTTACCCGTGAGGTCTGCCTGCTCAACCGCTGGATGGCCGTCCAGCTCTACGAGCAGGAGGTCGGCCGGCTGATCACCGAGCTGTCGCTGCAGTGTGCCGACGACGAGCTCCAGCGCGCCTCCGGCGCAGCCTGGGAGCCGTACCGCCAGGTCCTCAAGGACGTTCGCCAGCGTCTGCGCGACACCCGCGCCTGGATCGACGCCCGCCTCGCCGGCGAGCGGCCGGCGGACGCGCCCGTCTACCGCTATGCGGAGGAGCTGCGCGAGCCGCTTCTGACCTGCTATCACTCCCTGCAGGCGTGCGGTGCCGGCGTGGTCGCCGAGGGCCGGCTACTGGACCTGATCCGGCGGCTGTCCGTGTTCGGCCTGACCCTGATGCGCGTGGACGTGCGCCAGGAGGCCGGGCGCCACAACGATGCCCTGGATGCCATCACCCGGGAGCTGGGCCTGGGCAGCTACCACGAGTGGGACGAGGACGACCGCCAGGCCTTCCTTATCCGCGAGCTCTCCAGCCGCCGGCCGCTGGTGCCGCGGGAGTTCCAGCCGGACGAGGAGGTCCGCGAGGTGCTCGACACCTTCGCCGTGATGGCGGAGATGGGGCCGGATTCCCTCGGTGCCTACGTGATCTCCATGGCCGCGCGCCCGTCGGACATCCTCGCCGTCGAGCTGCTGCAGAAGGAGGCGGGGGTGCGGCACTTCCTGCGCGTGGTGCCGCTGTTCGAGACCCTGGACGACCTGGAGGCCGCCGAGGCCACCATGGAGCGTCTGCTGGAGATCCCCTGGTACCGCGAGCGCATCCAGGGTCACCAGGAGGTGATGATCGGCTACTCCGATTCGGGCAAGGACGCCGGGCACCTCACCGCCGCCTGGGCGCTCTACCAGACCCAGGAGCGGCTGGTGGCGCTGGCCCGGCGCCAGGGCGTCCGACTGACGCTGTTCCACGGCCGTGGCGGGTCCATCGGCCGTGGTGGCGGCCCCACCCACGCCGCCATCCTATCCCAGCCCCCGGGCAGCGTGGAGGGGCGGCTGCGGGTGACCGAGCAGGGCGAGGTGATCCAGGCGAAGTTCGGGCTGCCGGGCATCGCCCAGCGCAACCTCGAGCTCTACACCACCGCGGTGCTGGAGGCCTCGCTGTGCCCGCCGGCCTCCCCGCAGGACGACTGGCGGACGCTCATGGACCGTCTCGCCGCCACCGCACGGGATACCTACCGCGGCCTGGTGCGCGAGACCCCGGAGTTCATCGACTACTTCCGCCACGCCACCCCGGAGCACGAGATCGGGATGCTGACCATCGGCAGTCGCCCGGCGCGGCGCAAGCCGACCCGCGGCGTGGAGAGCCTGCGGGCGATCCCCTGGATCTTCTCGTGGACGCAGACGCGGTTGCTGCTGCCGGCCTGGCTCGGCGTGGGCGAGGCCCTGGCGGAGGGACTCGCGGAGGATGGCGAGACCCTGCGCGAGATGTACCGCCAGTGGCCGTTCTTCCGCGCGTTCCTGGACATGGTCGAGATGGTGCTCGCCAAGGGCGACCCGCAGGTGGCCGCCTGGTACGACGCGCGGCTGGTGCCGGAGCCGCTGCGCGGGCTGGGCGAGCGGCTGCGCGGGCAGTACGACCGGACCCTCGACGGGGTGCTCGCGGTCACCGGCCACGAGGCGCCGCTGGAGGACTTCCCCGTGGTGCAGCGCTCGGTGGCGGTGCGCAACCCTTACGTCGACCCGCTCAACCTGATCCAGGTGGAGCTCCTCGACCGCGTGCGCCACGGCCGCGAGGAGGCGCTGCTGCCGCCACTGATGGTCTGCATCAACGGCATCGCCGCGGGTATGCGCAACACCGGGTAGGGGCGGCAACCCCGGAGCGGAAAGCGCGGGGCATACCGGGGCCGGCCCGGCCGTATGGGGCACGGCGCCCCGTCAGGCCGTCCCTGCTTCCTCGCGCCCTGTCGCTTATCCCGCCCGCCGTACCAGCCGCGTGCGCGCGTCCCACTGGGCCTCGGGGGGGAGCGTCTCCAGGTAGTGGACCTCGCCCCCGATCTGTGCGGCGACGGGGGCGCCGTCGCGCAGGAGGATGCGGTTGGCGGGGGAGGCCGGGATCCGTCCACCTGGGGTGACGATGCCCATCAGGTTCACCGGATCCGCCGCGGAGATCACCACGAGGGTGTCGTCCGGTTCGGCATGGCGGTAGCGCGCGAGCGCCCCCACCGCGTCGGGATGGGCGAACTGCTCGCCGGCGAACTGGTCGACGAAACGGCCACCGTGGACCTCGCCACGGGCCTCCAGCAGCCGGAAGACGTAGAGCAGCTCCCGCCACGGCGGCAGTGCCTGCTCGCGGGCCAGTACCCGGCGGAAGACCACACCGTAGCGACGCAGCAGCACCCGGGCGATGTGCTCCAGGGTGGCGAGGTCGGTCATGCGCCGGCGTTCGTCGGTGCCTGGTGCGGATCCCGGCAGCGCCGCCCAGCGCCCGGCGGCGTCCACGCCCGGCGCGGTACGCCGGCGGCGCCGGCCGCGGGGTGCGAACGACGGGCGCTTGTGACTCGGGGCGATGAGCGCGCGTAGCCCATCGAAGGTATCCGCCGTGACCAGACCCACGGCGACGAGCTCGGCAAGGGCCTCCTCGACCTGGGTGCGGAGCATGCCCGTTGCGGCGACCAGGTCGGCGAAGAATGAGGCACCGTGTTCGCGCAGGGCGGCGAGCACCCGCTCGGCCCCGCCGGAAAGGATCGTCTCTCCCGCCTGCGGCGCCGGGATCACGGTCCGCCAGTGGACCAGATTCTCACGCTCTATCAGTGAGATGGGTGTGTTCCGGACGGGGGCGGCGTGGCGGCGGCCGTCGTCGCCGGCGCGCGGCGGGTTGAGTCGCAGCCAGGCGAAACGGCCGGTGGTGAGCAGCTGGTCGAGCTGGCTGCCGGTGTAGTCCGCCACTCGGGCGGGCAGCAGGTCGCCCTCCCACGCGCGGGCCGGTACGGGAAAGCCCTCGAGCTGTTCCAGCGCGCCGGCGAGTGTCTCCACCCCCTCGCCGCGCTCGCCGAGGCCGTGCCAGTCGACGAGAAAGCGCAGGTAGCGCCGGGGCGCAACGGGCTCGGCACGGCTGCGGCGGCGCTGCAGGCTGTATCGCTGGATGCGCGCGAGCAGCCCGCGCTCGCACCACTGCACCGCCCCGGCATCGGCGGTAAAGCGGCCCTGGATCGCGAAGCCCTCGGTTTCCAGCCGGGCGAGCGACGCCGCCACGCGCGTGTCGTCGACGCCCAGCGGTGCCGCGAGCCCGGCGGCGGTGACCGGTCCCAGCCCCTCCAGGCGCGAGCGCAGCAGCTCGGTGAGCGCGGCGTCGGCGTCCGCCGGGGGCGTGCCCACGGCATCGATGGCCGGGTTGGCGGGGGTGTCCGGATACAGGGCCTGCATCTCCACGAGGCGCTCCGCCGCCACCCACAGCGTCCCGCCGCCGGGGACGGAGACGGCGCCGGCGCGCTGTTCGGTGGCGAGCTGTTCGAAGAGGGTGCGCCACTCGCCGGCGGTGCCTTCATCGGCGGTGAGGAAGCCATAGGTGACCAGGGCGTCGTGGAGCTCGTCGGCGTCCCGGGGCCGGGGCCAGACCTCGGCGCACACCCGTGCGACGGCGGCGGCGTCCGGCCGCGCCCAGGTCTCCGGGGAGCCGGGGGTGGTATTGCCGGCGATGCTGAGCGTGCGGCGCTCCTCCTGGGCGCCGTCGTCCAGGAAGGCGTAAGGGCGGGCGTTGATCACCTCCTCCGCGAGGGGCGAGGGGGCGGCGAGGTCGCGGGTGGTGACCGTGACCTCGCCGCGTTCCAGCCGTTTGAGCAATGCCTCCAGGCCGTCGACGTCCAGGCTCCCGGCCAGGCAGTCGTGGAGCGTCTGGGTGACCAGCGGATGTTCGGGGATTTCGCGGGCGCCGGCGAGGTTCTCGGCGCAGGCGAGCTGGTCCGGGAAGACCACCGAGAGCAGGTCCTCGGCGTCCTGGCGCTGCAGCTGCGCCGGCCGTCGGCGGCCGCCGTGGCTGCGCCTGACGGCCAGCGAGACGGTCGCCACCCAGCGCCAGCGCGTGGCGAACAGCGGCGCGTCGAGCAGCGCCTGGGTGAGGACCTCCCGAGCGTTGTCGCTCGCCAGGTAACGGGCGACCTCGTCGAGGGGGAAACTGTGGGTGGGGCCCAGGGAGAGCACGATGCTGTCCTCGAGGGCGGCGGCCTGGAGCTCGAAGTTGAAACGCCGGCAGAAGCGCTTGCGTAGCGCGAGCCCCCAGGCGCGGTTGATGCGCGAGCCGTACGGCGAGTGGATCACGAGGTGCATGTCGCCGGCCTCGTCGAAGAAACGCTCCATGGCGAGCTGCGCCCGGGTCGGCACGACGCCGAGGGCGACACGGGCGATGGCCAGGTAGTCGGCGAGCTGTGCCGCGGCGCCCGCCGGCAGGCCGTGGGCGTCCATCAGCCACTCGCGCACCGGTCCGGGGTCGTTGTCCGATGCCGCGAGCCGCTGGTCGACGTCGGCGCGCAGGCGTGAGACCGCCGCCGAGAGCTCCTCGCTGCGCGCCGGTGCCTCGCCGAACCAGAACGGCAGGTTGGGCGGCATGCCCCCGGCGTCCTCCACGAGCACGCGCCCGGATTCCACCTTGAGGATGCGATAGGCGGTGTTGCCGAGCTGGAAGACGTCACCGGGCACGCTCTCGAAGGCGAAGTCCTCGTTCACAGAACCCACCCGCAGCCCCTCCGGCTGGAGGAGGACGTCGTAGTCGAACTGGTCCGGGATCGCGCCACCGTTGGTCAGGGCCACCAGGCGTGCACTGCGGCGCGGGCGCAGCCGGGCGTTGACGGCATCGCGGTGGAGGTAGGCGCCGCGACGCCCGCGACGGGTGGTGATCCCCTCGGCGAGCATGCGCACGATCCCGGTGAACGTCTCGCGGGTGAGTCCCCGGTATGGCCAGGCGGCGGCGAATGCTTCGTACAGGGCCTGCTCGCCCCATTCGCCGGCGGCCGCGGTCTCGGCGACGATCTGCTGGGCGAGGACGTCCAGTGGTGCGTCGGGGATGTGGATGCGGTCGAGCTCGCCGCGATGTACGCAGTCGAGCAGGGCGGTGCACTCCACCAGGTCGTCGCGGGAGAGGGGGAAGAGGCGGCCCCTGGGCAGGCGGCCGAGGCCGTGGCCGGAACGGCCCACGCGCTGGAGCACGGCGCCGATGCCCCGGGGCGAGCCGAGCTGGCAGACCAGGTCGACCTCGCCGATGTCGATGCCGAGCTCCAGCGATGCCGTCGCCACCAGCGCGCGCAGCTCGCCGCGCTTGAGGCGCTGCTCCGCGTCCAGACGGTGCTCGCGGGCCAGGCTGCCGTGGTGGGCGGTCACGGCGCCGTCTCCCAGGCGCTCGGCGAGGTGACGGGCGGCGCGCTCGGCGAGCCGGCGCGTGTTGACGAAGATCAGCGTGGTCCGGTGCGCGTCCACGTGTCCGGCGAGGCGGTCGTAGATCTCCTCCCAGACCTCGTTGGACATGACCGCGGCCAGCGGCGAATCGGGCACCTCCACGGCGAGGTCGCGCTCGCGCACGTGACCGGTGTCCACGATCTCGCAGCGGCCGCGCTCTCCGCTCAGGAACGCGGCGATGTCCTCGATGGGCTTCTGCGTGGCGGACAGGCCGATGCGCTGGGGCGGTCCCGGGGTGAGCCGCGCGAGCCGTTCCAGCGAGAGCGCCAGGTGGGCGCCGCGCTTGTTGCCGGCGAGGGCGTGGATCTCGTCGACGATCACCGTGCGTACCGTCGCGAGCATCCGCCGTCCGGACTCGGAGGTGAGCAGGATGTAGAGCGACTCCGGCGTGGTCACGACGATGTGCGGCGGGTGCCGGCGCATGCGCTCGCGCTCGGCGGTCGGGGTGTCGCCGGTGCGCACCCACGCACGCACCTCCACGGCGGGGTCGCCGCGGGCGGCAAGGGCCTCGCCGATACCGGCGAGAGGCACCTGGAGGTTGCGCTGAATGTCGTTGGACAGTGCCCGCAGCGGCGAGACGTAGAGTACCGTGGTCTCGTCGCCCAGCCCGGCGGCCAGGCCCTCGCGCACCAGCTCGTCCAGGGCCGCGAGGAACGCGGCCAGGGTCTTGCCGGAGCCGGTGGGGGCGGCGATGAGGGTGTCGTGTCCGTTACGGATCGCCGGCCAGGCCCCGCGCTGGGCGGCCGTGGGCTCGCCCAGCGCGGCCCGGAACCAGTCGTTAACGGCGGGGTGGAAGGCGGTCAGTGGCATGATTCATTGGACCCACAGTCGCCGGGGGCGTTCCCGGAGTGTACGTCAATGGCCGTGTCCGCGGGTGGCGGCCGTCGTGTGCGGGCGAGGGCCACTCCGGCGCCACGGAGGCAGCGTGCCGCGTGCGGCGCAACGCGCTTGGGAATCCCCGGCAGGCGCTATATCCTTGGGCGCCGGCAACCATCCCTCGAACGAGTCACCACCGGGTAGGCGATCCATGCAGGAGTACCAGCGCGAGTTTCTAGAGTTCGCCCACGAGCGGGAGGTGCTGCGCTTCGGCCGCTTCACGCTCAAGTCGGGGCGCGAGAGCCCCTATTTCTTCAACGCCGGGCTGTTCAACACCGGCGGCGCCCTGGCCCGGCTCGGACGCTACTACGCCCGTGCCATCGTGGAGGCGGGCGTCGATTTCGACGTGTTGTTCGGGCCGGCCTACAAGGGCATCCCGCTGGCGGCGGCCACCGCCGTGGCGCTGGCCGAGCATCATGGCCGGGACCTGCCCTATGCGTTCAACCGCAAGGAGGCCAAGGATCACGGCGAGGGCGGCAACATTGTCGGGGCGCCGCTGCGCGGACGCGTACTCGTCATCGATGACGTGATCACCGCCGGGACGTCGGTGGCCGAGAGCGTGGCGCTGATCGAGGAGGCCGGAGCCACCCTGGCGGGCGTGGTGATCGCCCTGGACCGCCAGGAGCGCGGTGAGGGCGAACGCTCCGCGGCCCAGGAGGTCGCCGCCCACCACGGTGCGCCGGTCCATGCGATCGCCGACCTGGACACCCTGGTCGCGTACCTGGAGACACAGCCGTCGCCGCCACCGGCCCTCCACGCCCTGCGCGCCTACCGCCGGCGCTATGGTGTGAGTGCCGGCTGACAGCCCCGTCCATCTGCCCGACAATGGCAGAGGGGCAGGCGGCGCGACAGGGGGGTGCGAGTATGTGGATCAGGGCGGCAGCGGGGTTGCTGGTCGCGGCGGTGCTGGTCGCCACGGCCCGGGCGGAGACCTACAAGTGGGTCGACGATCAGGGCAATGTCCACTACAGCGACTCCATTCCCCCGGATGAGGCCGGCGCCCGTCGCGAGCGCGAGATCAAGTCGGACCGCGGCGTCACCGTCAAGCGCGTCGAGCCGCCGCCCACGCGCGAGGAGCTGGACGCCCGCGCCCGGCGGCATGCGCAGGCCGAGGCGCAGGCGCGCGCCGAGGCGGAGCAGCGCGAGCGCGACCGCATACTGCTGCGGACCTATGACAGCCTTGAGGCCATGAAGGCCGCGCGTGACGAGCGCCTGCATGCCCTCGAGGCGCATATCTCGCTGGCCCGGGACCGCCTGCAGCGGCTCGACGAGCGTCGCCAGGCGCTCGCCGATCGGGCCGCGGGAATGGAACGCAAGGGCAGTGACGGCCTGGAGGGGGTTTACGAGCGTATCGATTCCGTACGCGAGCAGATGCGCTCCCAGCGCGAGTACATCCAGCGCCAGCGCCGCGAGAAGGCCCGTGTGCGCGCCCGGTTCGAGGTGGACATGGCGCGCTACCGGGCGCTGACCGACGACGACGGCTAGGCGGCCGCGGCGTGCCCTTCACCGACTCGTTCATCCTCCTGAGCGGGATGCTCGTCGCCGTGAGTATCCTCGCGACGGTGCCGGCGGACCGCAGCGGGGTGCCGCTGCTGGTGGTCTTCCTCGGTGTGGGGATGGTCGCCGGCGCGGACGGGCTGGGCGGGGTGAGCTTCGAGAGCGTCGCCGACGCACACCTCGTCGGGACGGCGGCGCTCGCGGTCATCCTCTTCGACGGGGGCCTGCACACCCCGTTCGCGAGCTTCCGCACCGGGCTCTGGCCCGGGCTCGCCATGGCCACGGCGGGCGTGCTCGTCACCGCCGCGGTCACGGCGGTGGCCGGGGTGGTGCTGTTCGGGCTGGACTGGGGGCCGGCGGCGCTGCTCGCGGCGATGGTGAGTTCCACCGACGCCGCCGCGGTG
>NZ_WNXE01000042.1:17954-21384 GCF_010993615.1 Arhodomonas sp. KWT
GCCGTGCCAGATCGGCCTGTTCCTGCTGCTGGGGCTGCTGGTCGAGCCCACGCGGCTGCTCCCGGTGGCGGCGGAGGCGCTCGGGCTGGCGGCGGTGCTGATCGTGCTCGCGCGGCCGCTGGCGACGCTGGTCTGCCTCCTGCCGCTGCGCTTCGAGCCGCGCCAGATCGTGTTCATGAGCTGGACCGGCCTGCGCGGGGCGGTACCCATCGTGCTCAGCCTGTTTCCGCTGATCGCCGGGGTGGACCAGGCGGAGGCGCTGTTCAACCGCGTGTTCTTCATCGTCCTGGTCTCGCTGCTGGTGCAGGGCTGGACGGTCTCGCCGCTGGCCCGGCGCCTGGGGCTCATCATCCCGCGGCGGCACCCGGCCATGGACCGGGTGGATCTCACCCGCCCGAAGGGCCACGAGCTCGTGACCTGCGTGCTCCCGGCGGGGGCGCCCGCGGTGCAGGGCTGCGTGGCGGACCTGGACCCGCCCGCGGGGGTGCGGGTGCTGGCGGTGATCCGCCGTGGCGAACCGGTGGCCGCGGAGCCCGAGCTGCCGCTGCAGGCCGGCGATCAGCTCTACCTGCTTCTGCCCGGGCACTCGCCGGCACTGGAGGAGCGTTTCCAGCACTGGGTGGATACCGTCGCCACCGCAAGGGACGACGCCGAGCAGGCCTACTTCGGCGAGTTCACCGTGGCCGCGGATGCGCCCATGAGCGCGTTCGCGGCGATGTACCTCGGTGGCGACGCCGCCGGTGCCGGCGCGGCGGAGAGCGTCGGTGCGTTCGTGCGCCGGCGCCTGCGCCACCAGGCCTCGGAGGGCGACAGCGTCCGCGTTGGCGGGGTGATGCTCACGGTCCGCGAGATGGAGGGCGAGCGCATCACCCAGATCGGTGTGCGTCTGCCCCGTCGCGGCCGTGGATGAGGGTGCCGACACCGGCGTCGGTGAACAGCTCCAGCAGGATCGCGTGTTCCACCCGGCCGTCGACGATGGTGCTCGCCCCGACCCCGCCGGCCACCGCCTCGAGGGCGCACTGGACCTTGGGCAGCATGCCGCCGTGGATGGTGCCGTCGGCGATCAGCCGCTCCACCCGGGCGGCGTCCAGACCGGTGAGCAGCCGGCCCTCGCCGTCGAGGATGCCGGGGGTGTTGGTCATCAGCACGAGCTTCTCGGCGCCCAGGGTCTCGGCGAGGCGACCGGCCACGAGGTCGGCGTTGATGTTATAGGTCTTGCCGTCCTCGCCCACCCCGATGGGGGCGATCACCGGGATGAAGTCCTGGCCGTCGAGCAGCGAGACGAGTGCCGGGTCGATCGAGGCGACCTCGCCGACGTGGCCGATGTCGATGATCTCGGGCTCGCGCTCGGCCGCCCCGGGGCGCTGGATGTGGAGCTTGCGGGCGTGGATGAAGCCGCCGTCCTTGCCGGTGAGGCCGACGGCGCGCCCGCCGTGGCTGTTGATCAGGCTGACGATCTCCTTGTTGACCAGGCCGCCGAGGACCATCTCGACCACGTCCATGGTCTCCGCGTCGGTGACGCGCATCCCCTCGACGAACTCCGTCTCTTTGCCGATGCGCTCGAGCAGCCGGCCGATCTGGGGGCCGCCGCCGTGGACGATCACGGGGTTGATGCCTACCAGCTTCATCAGCACCACGTCCCGCGCGAAGCTGCCCTTGAGCGCCTCGTCGGTCATGGCGTTGCCCCCGTACTTCACCACGACGGTGCGCCCGTGGTAGCGCCGGATATACGGCAGTGCCTCGGTGAGGACGTGGGCGACCTGGGCGGGGGGCGTGGGGGTGTCGGTCATCGTGTCGGTCTCCAGGCTCCGTGTCAGCGTGAATCGGGTCCGGGGGCTCAGAACGGCGGTGCCAGCTCCGGGGCCGCTGCGGCGAGCAGGCCCCGGAAGTGTTCGCGGATCCGCTCCAGGGCGGCCTCGTCGTCGCCCTCGAAGCGCAGGGTCAGGGCGGGCTCGGTGTTGGAGGCGCGGACCAGGCCCCAGCCGTCGGCGAAGTCGATGCGCAGGCCGTCGATGGTGGTCACCCGCGCGGCTTCCGGCACCGTGTGGGTGTTCGCCAGCAGCCGTGCCATGACCGCCTCGGCCTCGCCCTCGGCAACCGGCACGCGCAGCTCGGCGCCGCCGCCGGCCCCGGGCAGCCCGGCGAACAGCGCCGCGCTGCTCTGGCCGGCCTCGAAGGAGAGCAGCTCCAGCAGCCGTGCGCCCGCGTAGAGGGCGTCGTCGAACGGGTACCAGCGGTCGGCGAGGACGATGTGGCCGCTCATCTCGCCGGCCAGCGGGGCGTTGGTCTCGGCGCGGCGCTGCTTGATCGGCGAGTGGCCGCTGCGTGACATCACCGGCACGCCGGCGTTGGCGCTGATCAGTTCCGCGAGGTGGCGGCTGCACTTCACGTCGAAGACGATGTCCGAGCCCGGCAGCCGGGCCAGGATATCCCGGGCGAACAGCATCATCTGCCGGTCCGGCCAGATGATGGTGCCCTCGCTGTCCACCACGCCGAGACGGTCGCCGTCGCCGTCGAACGCCAGGCCGATGTCGGCGCCGTCGTTCACCACCCGCTTCTGCAGCGTCGCCAGGTTTTCCGGCACTGCCGGGTCCGGGTGGTGGTTTGGGAAGTCGCCGTCGATCTCGCAGAACAGCGGTGTGACCTCGCAGCCCAGTGCCCGGTAGAGCTCCGGGGCGAGGGCGGCGGTAACGCCGTTGCCGCAGTCGACAACCACCCGCAGGGGGCGGTAGAGCGTGATGTCGGCGCCCACCTGGTCGATGTAGTCCTCGGTGATCTGCCGGTGCCCGACCTCACCCGGGGTGTCGGCGGTGGGGACGCCGGCCGCCCGACGGCCGAGGGCGCGTATCGCCTCACCGGCCAGCGTCTCGCCGCCGATCATCACCTTGAGGCCGTTGTAGCCGGGGGGGTTGTGGCTGCCGGTGACCATTACCCCGGCCCCGGTGCCGAGGCGGTGGACGGCGAAGTACAGGACCGGCGTCGGCACCGCGTCCACGTCGACCACACGGCAGCCGCCGGCGCTCAGCCCTGCGATCAGCGCCCGGGCGAGCTCCGGGCTCGAGTGGCGGGCGTCCCGTCCCACCACCACGGTGTCGTTGCCGGCCTCGCGGGCGGTCGCGGCGATCGCGCGGCCGAGGCGGGTGACGATCTCCGGCGTGAGGGTCTCGCCGACGATCCCGCGAATGTCGTAGGCCCGCAGGATGCCGGGCGGAATCGCCTCATCACCCGCCCCGGCATCGTCGACGGTGCCGGCTTCTGGCGCCTCCGACGGCGTGTCCGCCGAATCCGGGGGCAATGTTGCCGGGATCTCCTCGTCAACCTCGATGCCGGGGGCAGACGATCGGATGGGCGCCCGGATGGGGTGATGTGCCTTCGCCGGCCCGGGTGCCGGGCCGGCGGGTGCGATATCCGTTTCCGTCGTTGCCCGACC
>NZ_WNXE01000430.1:0-1464 GCF_010993615.1 Arhodomonas sp. KWT
CGTGGCCCGACAGCCACGCCGGGGTGTCCATGCTGAGCGGCTGCCGCCCCCAGACCACGCGCACCAGCTCGTTGAAGAACAGGATCAGCCCGAAGGTGGCGAGCACCTGGTCGAGGTGGTCGCGGCGGTAGAGCCGCCGGATGATCAGTGCCTCCATGGCCATGCCGGTGAGCGCGGCGGCCGCCACCCCGGCAGCGAGGCCGAGGAGGAAGCTGCCGGTGTAGGCGAGCGCCGTCGCGCCGACGTAGGCGCCCACCATGAACAGCGACCCGTGGGCGAGGTTGATCAGCCGCATGATGCCGAACACCAGGGTCAGGCCCGAGGCCATCAGCAGCAGGGTGACCCCGAACTGCAGGCCGTTCAGCACCTGTTCGAGCAGCAGCTGCATCCCGATCGGCTCCCGAAGAGATCAAGGGCGCGGGCGGCGCCGCGGGCGGATGCCCCGGCGCCGCCCCGGCGCTACGTCACTGGCCCAGGGCGCACTCGCCGGCGTAGGCGTCCTCGTGGTCGTCGAAGACCTTCGCCACCAGCTGGTTGGTGAGGTTGCCGTCGTCCTCGCGGACCACCTTGCGGACGTAGATGTCCTGGATCGGGTGGTGGTTGGTGTTGAAGCGGAAGTCGCCGCGCACGGAATCGAAGTCCGCCGCCGCCAGCGCCTCGCGCAGCGCCGCGGTGTCGGAGACGTCGCCGCCGGTGGCCGCCAGCGCGCTGCCGATCAGGCGGGCGGTGTCGTAGCCCTGGGCGGCATAGAGGGTCGGCTCGCGGTCGTAGCGCTCGGTGTAGTCGGCGACGAAGCGGCGGTTGACCGGGTTGTCCAGGTCCTTGCTCCAGTGCGCCGAGTTGACGATGCCGAGCGCGGCGTCGCCGACGGCGTCGACCAGGGTGTTGTCCGCCGAGAAGCCCGGGCCGTACAGCGGGATGGACTCGTCGAGGCCCGCCTGGACGTACTGCTTGATGAAGTTGATGCCCATGCCGCCGGGATAGAAGAAGAACACGTTGTCCGGGTCGGCGTCGCGCAGCTCGGCGATCTCCGCGGCGTAGTCGGTCTGGCCGAGCTGGGTGTAGACCTCGCCGACGACGTTACCCTCGTAGTAGCGCTTGAAGCCGGTGAGCGCGTCCTTGCCGGCGGCGTAGTTGGGGGCGAGGAGGTAGACGTTGTCCAGTCCCTCGTCGGTGAAGTACTGCCCCATCGCCTCGTAGAAGTTGTCGTTCTGGTAGGCGGCGTTGAAGTAGTTCTCGTGGCACAGCCGACCGGCGAGCTTGGCCGGCCCGGCGTTGGGGGAGATGTAGATCACCCCGTCGCGCACGATCTTGGGGATGGTGGCCATGGCGACGTTGGAGAACACCGAGCCGGTCATGACTTTCACGCCCTCGCTCTGGATCAGCCGGGTGGCGATCTGGCGGGCGTTGCCGGGCTTGCGGCCGTCGTCCTCGACGATCAGCTCCACGTCGACGCCGCCGAGC
>NZ_WNXE01000431.1:0-1455 GCF_010993615.1 Arhodomonas sp. KWT
TTCCAGTGGGACTCCTGGTAGCCGATGGCGGCGAGCAGCCGCCAGTCCAGATTCTCCTTGTCCGCCGCCTGCCGGAAGGCCTGGCGAAGCGCCGGCAGCCGCTGGGTGATGTGGCGGAGGAAGGTGCGGGTGCCGACGTAGTCGAACTCGCTCAGGTGGCCGAAATACTCGTCGCGCAGCACCGCGAGCATGCCGGCATCGCGGACCGCGGCGAGGCGTTCGTTGATCGCGTCGCGCAGGGCGCCGTCACTCGCGCGCATCATGAACGCCAGCTCCCGCGGGGCGCCGAGCTTCATCCCCGCGCGCAGCTCCGGGTAGAACGGGCGGTTCAGCGCCAGGCGCAGCTTGTCCGTCACCGCATAGTCCGAGCGTTCGCGCCAGACGCGGTAGAGCAGGTCCTCCGCCGTGTGGTTGGCGAGGGGCGTCCATTCGATGCCCGGGTGCTCCGCCGCCAGCTCGGCGAGGCGCTCGGCATGCACGGAGTGGGCGATGGCCTCGATGTGCCGGCCCGACAGGTCGTCGATGGACTCCGGCGCCTTCGCGCCCTGGCGATAGATCACCCGGGGCTGGGTCTGGAGGTAGCTGTCACTGAAGATGAATCGCCGTCGGCGCTCCTGCGTCGGGCTCATCGTCGCGGCGACCAGGTCCACGCCACCGTTCTCCAGCAGCGCCGTCGCCTCCGCGGGGGTGGTGACGGGCTGGATCTCGAGCTTGACGTCGAGCCCGCTGGCGATGTCCTTGAGCAGCTCGTACTCGAAGCCGCTGGGCTCGTCTCCCGCGGCCGGGGCATAGGAGGCCGGGCCCACGCGCATGGCGACCGAGAGCACGCCGCCGTCGCGTATCCGGTCCAGGCGGTCGGGGCCGTCGAACCCGCCCGCTCCGGTGAGCGCGAGCAGGGCGAGCAGCGTCGTGGCGATCGCGAGATGTGGCGCGAGTCTCGACATGTGGTCCAGGGGTGTTCGCCAGCGAAGGCTTTATTGTAGACTACGCCACTCGTCGGGCGCAGACGTGACGGCACGGAGAGGTGGCTGAGTGGTCGAAAGCGCCGCACTCGAAATGCGGTGACCCTTTACGGGGTCCGGGGGTTCGAATCCCTCCCTCTCCGCCAGATTCCTCAAGCCCGCCGTTCGGCGGGTTTATCCTTCCCGACTAGCTCGTTGCATAGCCCTCGGCAGGCCGCCCGTACCACGCCGGAGTGGCAGAGTAACTGGCGCCCGTTGCCGGCGGAGGTGACGGCGGCGTGCTGCACCCTCTAACCTGGTCATTACGTACTGTGCGATCGGGTGTATGCCCTGTTCGTGACCGTGATCTGGCAAGGGGTTTGGGGGCAATGACGGACAGCTGGTCCCGTGCGGAGGTGGCCGCGACGGTAGCGGATTACCTGGATATGCTCGAGGCCGAGCTCTCGGGGGTGCGCTACAACAAGACGGCGCATCGGCAGCGGCTTCTCCCCCG
>NZ_WNXE01000432.1:0-1450 GCF_010993615.1 Arhodomonas sp. KWT
AACACCGTGGTGGTGATCGAGCACAACCTGGATGTGATCGCCGAGGCGGACTGGCTGCTGGACCTCGGCCCGGAGGGTGGCGACGGGGGCGGCCGGCTGGTGGCCCAGGGCCCGCCGGAGGCCGTGGGTACGGCGGACACCCCGACGGGACGGATCCTCGGGGAGTTCCTGGCCGAGCGCACCCGGACCTGACACGGCCGCAACCAAAAACGGCGGCCCCAGGGACCGCCGTCGGGATCGGGGTGACGTCGCCGGCGTCACCGTTCAGGGATGGCTCACTGCTCCACCGGGATCCGTCGGGACACGGCGGTCTCGCGCTTGCCGATCTCGATGCGGAGCACGCCCTGATCCCCGCGGGCGCGAACCGACTCCGGGTCGGCGCTGTCCGGCAGCGCGAAGCGCCGGTAGAACACCCCATAGGCGCGTTCCCGGCGGCGTACGCCGCCCTCGTCGGTATCACGCTCGCTGGTCCGCTCACCCCGGATGGAGAGCACCCCGTTCTCCATGGTCACCTCGATATCCTCCGGCGTCACGCCGGGGATATCGGCCTCGACCACGAACTTGTCCTTCTCCTCGCGGATGTCCACCGCCGGGGTCCACTGACTGGTCTCCACGGTGGAAAAATCACGCACCGCATCGAGCAGCGGCGAAGAAGAGAAGAACCGGCTGAACTCGTCGCTCAGGTTGGCCACGCCACGGCCCGGGCGATAACGCGTCATGTCCATATCCATCACCTCCCTGCATTGTTCCCGTATTTCCCGTCGCGGACGCACCGCGATCCTGCATTCCGGTATATCGGGAACATCGAGTTCAATTTCAAGTGATTGGGGGTTACTGTCGACAAACGGGACGAACGGAATTCGTACCGCCCGCCAACCCTACCCCTGGGTGACGCGGTTGCGCAGGTAGGTGGGCACGACATCCTCCGCCGCCACACCGCGCGCCCCCGCCGCCAGCCGCACCTCGGCCAGGGCGAGACAGTCCCGGGCGTCCGGCAGGCGTTCCGGATCGACCACCGTAACCGCCTCGCCTAGCCGTTCCGCGAGGACCTCGGCGTAGGCGCCGTAGCCCGTACCGCAACCGAGCCAGGCGTCGCCGGTGCCCGGCAGCACCACGGAATCCGGCGACACCACCGCCTCCTCCCCCGCGGTGACGACGCCCGCGCCACGGCGCCGATAGCAGCCCCAGTAAACCTCGCCCATGCGGGCGTCCATGGCGACTGCAACTGCCGCCGCACCGTGGGTGCGGCAGGCCCCCTGCGCCACGGTGGCCAGGGTGGACACCGGGATCACTGGCAGGTCCGCACCGAGGGCGAGCCCCTGGGTCACACCAATACCGATCCGCACCCCGGTGAACGAACCCGGACCGCTGCAGCAGGCCAGCGCCCCGAGGTCGGTCATCTCCAGGCCCGCCTCGTCGAGGACCGCACGGACCATGGCGAGGACGGTCC
>NZ_WNXE01000433.1:0-1448 GCF_010993615.1 Arhodomonas sp. KWT
GGCCCGCAGGAGGACCCGTCCGTGGCCGAGCCGCCGCTGCGCATCTCCGGTGACGCGGGGCGCTACGACCACCGCGAGGGCAATGACGACTACACCCAGGCGGGGGAGCTCTACCGGCTGATGAGCGCGGATGAGAAGGACCGCCTGGTGAGCAACATCGTCGGCCACATCGGCGTGGTGCCGGTGGAGATACAGCGGCGCCAGCTCCCGCACTTCCACCGTGCGGACCCGGAGCTCGCCCGGCGCATCGCCGAGGGCCTGGGGCTGGACGTCGACGCCGTGGTCGCCTAGCGATCCGGTGATCCCCTGTCGGGGGCGGCCCCGCGCCGTCCCCGGTGCCACAGGGCAGGATGTTGGCTGCCGGGAGCAGCCAACCTACACGGCGCGGCGCCGCCCGGGACCCCTGCCGTAGGTCGGCTGCTCGAAGGCAGCCGACGTCCCCGGTGCGGGATATTGGCTGCCGGGAGCAGCCAACCTACACGGTGCGGCACCGCCCGGGACCCCTGCCATAGGTCGGCTGCTCGAAGGCAGCCGACGTCCCCGGTGCGGGATATTGGCTGCCGGGAGCAGCCAACCTACACGGCGCGGCACCGCCCGGGACCCCTGCCGTAGGCCGGCTGCTCGAAGGCAGCCGACGTCCCCGGTGCGGGATGTTGGCTGCCGGGAGCAGCCAACCTACACGGCCCGGCATCGCCCGGGACCCCTGCCATAGGTCGGCTGCTCGAAGGCAGCCGACGTCCCCGGTGCGGGATGTTGGCTGCCGGGAGCAGCCAACCTACACGGCGCGGCACCGCCCGGGACCCCTGCCGTAGGTCGGCTGCTCGAAGGCAGCCGACGTCCCCGGTGCGGGATGTTGGCTGCCAGGAGCAGCCAACCTTGTGTTTTCGACGGTAAGGGTTTGTAGCCCTTAGTGTCGGTCCCGGGGACGCCTGGGAGAGAGGGGAGCAGGGAGGCTGTAGCCAACCTTCGGCCTGCAGGACAGAGCCTGCGAGGTAGATTCGCCCCCTGCTCCCCATTTTATCTTTGTCGCATACAGCCCGAACGGTATCCAAGGCCTGAGGCACTCAGAGCCTGCACAGACAAGGTTAGGCCGCGACGAAGCGCTCCCGCACAGGTGCTCCCGCAACCCCTGCTTCGTGCTCAAAGGGAGGAGTCATGGCCGTCACCCTCGGCATCGATGTCGCCAAACACGACTTTCACGCCGCCATCCAGCCCCCCGGGCGCGAGCGCTGGCACGAGCGGCGCTTCCCCAACACCGCCGCGGGCGTGCAGGCCTGTCACCGCTGGCTCGAGTCACTCGGGCTCACCGAGGCGGTGGTGGCCCTGGAGGCCACGGGCATCTACAGCGAGCCGCTCGCCGAGCGCTTCTACGCCCTCGGCTACGGCGTGCACCTGCTCAACCCCGCGCAGGTCATCCACCACGCGCGCTCTGAGCTGCAGCGCGCGAA
>NZ_WNXE01000434.1:0-1439 GCF_010993615.1 Arhodomonas sp. KWT
CAGGCCGAGGAGGCCGGTGCCGCGCTGCGCGAGATCGAGAACGTCTCCGAGCAGCTCGCCGGCCTGATCCAGAGCATCTCCGAGGCCTCGCGCCAGCAGGCCCATGCTGCCGCCAACGTCTCGGACACCATGAACGTCATCCAGGAGATCACTTCGCAGACCTCGGCGGGTACCAACGAGACGGCGACCTCCATCGGCAACCTGGCCGACCTCGCCAACGAGCTGCGCGAGTCGGTGGCCGGCTTCAAGCTGCCCGAAGAGAAGCGCACGCAGTAGGGGGCGCCGGGTGAGTGCCGCGCGAGCGCCAAGCGTTGAGCTTTCCCCCGGCGGCATGTCCGTCGCCGGGGGCGTGCCGCGTATGGAGGAAGACGTCTTCGACCGGTGGGCGATGCTGATTCGCGAGCGCACCGGTGTGGAGATCCCGCGCGAGCGACACAGCTTCCTCGCCACGGGGCTCGCCCGCCGCATGCGTGCCACTGGGGTCGATGATCCGGAGGATTACTATCGCTGGCTGACCCGGGGGCCGGGGGCGGCGGTGGAATGGAGCGCGCTGGTGGACCTGCTCACGGTCCAGGAAACGCGTTTCTACCGGGACCCGCAGGGGTTGGGGCTTTTTCGCCGGTATTGCCGCGACGAGGCCCCCGGGGGCTCGCGGGCGCTTCAGGTGCTGAGCGCTGGCTGTGCCACCGGTGAGGAGGCCTACACCCTCGCGCTCGTGCTGGAGGAGGCATTCGGTGGTGGCCGCGGTTACGCGGTTACGGGCACGGACATCAGTCTGGGCGCCCTGGCGGTGGCCCGCCGGGGCGAATACCCGGCCATGCGGCTCTCGCGGTTGCCCCGGTCCCTGCGTGACAACGGGGTCGAGCCGGTCGGCGAGGCACGCTGGCGTATTGCCGAGCGTATCCGCCGCCGGGTCTGCTTCGTCCAGATGAATCTGCTGACCGACGATCCGGTGACACTGCCGCCGCTGGATGTCGTCTACTGTCAGAATGTGCTGATCTACTTCGCCCGCCGGCAGCGTGAGCGGCTGGTGCGGCGCCTCGCCGACTGGCTGCGACCCGGCGGCCTGATGATCCTCGGCGGCGGCGAGTTCCTGCCGGCGTCGCTGGCGGGGCTGCATCGTGTCGGCGGTGAGGACGTGCTCGCCTTCAGCAAGGAGGCCTCTTGATGGGCCGGGAGACAGGCATGGACTACAGCGTGCTCGGCTGGGTGAGTGGTGAGCTCGACGCCACGCTGCAGCAGGCCGCGGAAGCGCTGGAGGAGTACGCGGAGCACGGCGGCGACGAGACCCGGCTGCAATTCTGCGCCACCCATCTTCACCAGGTGCTGGGCATCCTCCGGATGCTCGAGCTCAACGACGCAGCGCTGTGCGCGGAGGAGATGGAGACGCTGGCGGGCGACCTGCTCACCGGCGACGTGGCCGACGCCGGGCCGGCCCG
>NZ_WNXE01000435.1:0-1436 GCF_010993615.1 Arhodomonas sp. KWT
GGCGACCTCGTCAAGGAGCAGCGGCGTGCCGCCCTGGGCGGCATGGGCGAGGGCGGCGGCGACCGCGGTGGGCTCGGCGCCGGTCTCTTCCACGTACTCCTCGATCAGCCGGCGGAACACGCTCAGGTCCGTGTCCGCGAGCGTCTCGGTGATCCGCTGCTTGAAGCGCTCGACGCGGCGCGTGTTCACGTCGTCGGCGCTCGGCAGGCGCATGGGCTCGATGCTCTGACGGGTGGCGCGCTCGATGGTGCGCAGCATGCGCCGTTCCCGGGGCGCGACGAACAGGATCGCCTCGCCGCTGCGCCCGGCCCGGCCCGTGCGCCCGATGCGGTGGACGTAGGACTCCGGGTCGTAGGGGATGTCGTAGTTGAGCACGTGGCTGACACGCTCGACGTCGAGTCCGCGCGCCGCCACGTCGGTGGCCACGATGATATCCACCCGGCCGTCGCGCAGGCGGGCGACGGTGCGCTCGCGCTGGGCCTGGGGGATATCGCCGTTGAGGGCCTCGCAGCTGAAGCCGCGGGCGGTGAGCTTCTCGGCGAGCTCCACCGTGGCGTTCTTGGTGCGTACGAACACCAGCATGCCGTCGATGGGCTCGGCCTCCAGCAGCCGGGTCAGGGCGTCGAGCTTGTGGATGCCGCTCACCGACCAGTAGCGCTGGCGGATGGTCTGGGCCGTGGAGGAGCGGGCCTCGATGCGGACCTCCTCCGGGTCGTTCAGGTGGTTGTGGGCCACCCGGCGGATGCTCGACGGCATGGTCGCGGAGAACAGCGCCACCTGCCGGTCCGGCGGGGTCTGGCCGAGGATCCACTCGACGTCGTCGATGAATCCCATGCGCAGCATCTCGTCCGCCTCGTCCAGGACCAGCGCGGAGAGGGTCTCCAGGGCCAGGGTGCCGCGGCGCATGTGGTCCATCACCCGTCCGGGCGTGCCCACGACCACCTGGGCGCCGCGCCGCAGCTGGCGCAGCTGGATGCCATAGTCCTGGCCGCCGTAGAGCGGCAGGACGTGGAAGTCCTCGAGGTGGCGGGCGTAGGTCTGGAATGCCTCCGCCACCTGGATGGCCAGCTCGCGGGTGGGGGCGAGCACCAGGAGCTGGGTGTCCCGGCGGCTGACATCCAGCCGGGAGAGCAGCGGCAGCGCGAACGCGGCGGTCTTGCCGGTCCCGGTCTGGGCCTGGCCGAGCAGGTCACGGCCGGCGAGCAGTGGCGGGATGCTCCGGGCCTGGATCGGGGTCGGGGCCTCGTAACCGGCCTCCTGCAGAGCGGTGAGAACGGGGGCACTCAGGCCCAGTGCCGGGAAGCCGGCGGGCGAATCGGAAGTCAACGTGGTGGAACCCTGGGTGTAGCGGGAGAGGACTGGCAGGCCAGACGAAACGTACAGTATACGTCATCCTCGTCAGCATCCGAAGCCCGGTGCGGTGCCGGCCGTCGCGT
>NZ_WNXE01000436.1:0-1432 GCF_010993615.1 Arhodomonas sp. KWT
TTCTCCTTCGAAATCAAGTCGCTGGCCCGGTTCCGCGTCAATGCGTTCAACCACAACCGCGGTGCCGGGGCGGTATTCCGGACCATCCCCTCGACGGTGCTCACCCTGGATGACCTCGGTGCCCCCGAGGTCTTCAAGACCATCGCCGACAGCCCGCGGGGGCTGGTGCTGGTGACCGGGCCCACGGGCTCCGGCAAGTCCACGACGCTCGCCTCGCTGGTGGATTACCGTAACGAGAACTTCCACGAGCACATCCTCACCATCGAGGACCCGATCGAGTTCGTCCACGATTCGAAGAAGTGCATCGTCAACCAGCGCGAGGTCCACCGCGATACCCTGGGCTTCTCGGAGGCGCTGCGCTCGGCGCTGCGCGAGGACCCGGACGTGATCCTGGTCGGCGAGCTGCGCGACCTGGAGACCATCCGCCTGGCGCTCACCGCCGCGGAGACCGGCCACCTGGTGCTCGGCACGCTGCACACCAGCTCCGCGGCCAAGACCATCGACCGTATCGTCGACGTCTTCCCCGGTGCGGAGAAGGCGATGGTGCGCTCGATGCTCTCCGAGTCGCTGCGCGCGGTGATCTCCCAGAGTCTGCTCAAGAAGACCGGCGGCGGACGTATCGCGGCCCATGAGATCATGATCGGCACGCCGGCGATCCGGAACCTGATCCGCGAGGACAAGATCGCGCAGATGTACTCCGCCATTCAGACCGGTCAGGGATCCGGAATGCAGACCCTGGACCAGTGTCTGCAGCGGCTCGTGGCCAGCGGCCAGATCTCGCGCCAGGAGGCGAGGACCCACGCGAGTGCCAAGGAGAGCATCTCCTGAGGCACGCCGCGCCGGCAGACCGCGCGGCACCATTGCAACGAGACAGAGGGTGAATCGGGATGGATTTCAACTCGCTGCTGGAGCTGATGGTCCAGAAAAAGGCCTCGGATCTGTTCATCACGGCGGGACTCGCGCCGAGCATGAAGATCTCCGGGCGGATCATGCCCGTCACCAAGACCAAGCTCTCCCCGGACCAGGCGCGCCAGGTGGTGCTGTCGGTGATGACCGACCGCCAGCGCAGCGAGTTCGAGGCGAACCACGAGTGCAACTTTGCCATCAGTGCCCGCGGGCTCGGGCGCTTCCGTGTCAGCGCGTTCTTCCAGCGCAACCAGCCGGGGATGGTGCTGCGCCGCATCGAGACGGAGATCCCCACGGTGGAGCAGCTGCGCCTGCCGCCGATCCTCAATGACCTGTCCCTGACCAAGCGCGGGCTGATCATCTTCGTCGGCGGCACCGGCACGGGCAAATCGACCTCGCTGGCGGCAATGCTCGGCTACCGTAACGAGCACTCCACGGGCCATATCATCACCATCGAGGACCCCATCGAGTACATCCACTCGCACAACAACTGCATCGTCACGCAGCGCGAGGTGGGGCTCGACAC
>NZ_WNXE01000437.1:0-1429 GCF_010993615.1 Arhodomonas sp. KWT
TAGCCGATCATGCGCTGCTTGCGATCGAAGTCCTCGAAGCCGGTGTCGCCGTCGTAGAAGTCGCGGGGCAGCTCACCGTTGGGGTTGTCCAGCAGCGAGCCGTTGACCGGAACGGACCCGTACGCGGTCGATTCCGGATCCGCGCGATAGCTCGCGAGCAGGGTGATCGCGGTCTCGTCCGTGGGCCGCCAGGTCAGCGCCGGCGCGAAGGAGTAGCGCTCCTCCTCGGTGGTTTCCACCCCGCCGTCGGCGCTCATGCCGATGCCGGTCAGCCGGTAGCTCAGCCGGCCGTCCTCGCCCAGCGGTCCGCCCACGTCGAACGCGCCCTCGCGGAGATCGGAGGAGCCGATGCCCAGGCTGATCTCGCCGTGGCGCTCGTCCCGCGGGCGCTTGCTCACCATATTGACCAGCCCGCCGGGCGGCGTCTGTCCGTAGAGCACGGAGGCCGGCCCCTTGATGACCTCCACGCGCTCCACCAGGTACGGGTCCACCTGGGGCTCGGCGTAGTAACCGCCCACGGTGTACAGGCCATCCAGGTAGACCTCCGGCAGGAAGCCGCGCAGTCGCACCTGATCGTAGCGGGTGGCCACGTTGCCGCGAACCTCGGGCACGGTGCCCCCGGTGTAGCGCAGCACCTCGCGCAGACTGCGGGCGTGCTGGTCCGCGATCTGGTCCTCGCCGATCACGGTGACGGACTGCGGGGTCTCGCTCAGGGGCGTGTCGGTCTTGGTCGCACCGGCACTCTGGGTCGCGTTGTAGCCGGAGAAGGGGGCCCAGGCACTGAGGCCCTGGAGATCCCCCGCCTCGATGTTCACCTCGTCCAGGGTGATGGACCCCGATGCGTCGTCGCCGCTGTCCTGGGCGTGGACCGCACCGGCAATGAGCAGTGCGGTGACCGCGGCCACCCCCGCCCGGCTGCGCCTGCACGGGTGTTGGCTGGCTGGCATGGACCCTCCGATTTCCCTGACTGAAACCGAATGACACTCATTCTCATAAACGGAGGATATCGAACCGGTGTAGAAATGGAAAGAAAACGTATTCTTTTTCTTATAACCGGAGCAAGAACACCCCCCGCCGGCGCTCGCCGCCCTCTTCCACCGGCAACTCGACGGAGGACCGCCACTACAGCCACCGGACACGCCGCGTACGCGGACGCCGCACCGGGAATCGGCGACCTCGAAGGCCGGGACGGCATACCGGCATGCGGTGACCGGCGCTGTCGCGCCGGCCGCCGTGTGAGCCCCCGGGTCTACGCCCCGGCGCGCCCCTCGGCCTCGACGAAGATGCGGCGGGCCTCGGGATAGCTCCCCTTGATGCGGGCATCGAGACCGGCGATGGCGGCCTCCATATCAGCGGCGACGGTCCCGGGGGCGAACTTCACGCTGATGTTCACGAGCAGGAAGTCCGGCCCCATGTGCATGGTCAGCAC
>NZ_WNXE01000438.1:0-1429 GCF_010993615.1 Arhodomonas sp. KWT
GCGCCCGCCGCCTCGCCTACGCCGGCGGATGTCCGTGCGGAGGCCGGGCGGTATACCGGCACGCGGGTGCTCTGGGGCGGGGAGGTTGCGGAGGTGATCAACGGCGAGGATGCCACCCTCCTTGCGGTGGTCGAGCACCCGCTGGACGGCAGCGCCCGGCCGAAACCGGGGGCCGCGAGCCGCGGGCGTTTCCTCGCGCGTTTCGACGGCTTCCTCGACCCGGTGGTCTACGCCCCGGGCGAGGAGATTACCGTCACCGGCCGCGTCACGGGCATCGAGGTGCGCACGGTGGGGGACTATCCCTATCGTTATCCAGTGGTTGAGGTCGGCGGCCACGAGCTCTGGCCCGAGCGGCCGCCGCCGGCGCCGCCGCCGGGGTGGTACCCCGGCTGGTGGGACTGCCATTACCCCTGGGGCTGCCCTGCGTGGTGAAACGCGCGGCCGCCGCGGCCCTGCTCGCCGGCATGCTGGCGGGCTGCGCGGCGGGGCCGGTGCGCGAGACGGGGGCGACCCGTGAGCCGCTGCCCGCCGCACTGGTCGCCGGCGGTGACGCCGTCGGCCGCGATGTGGTCTGGGGCGGACGTGTCGTCGACCGGCGCCCGGACGGGGCAGGGACCCGCCTGGAGGTCCTCGCCTTTCCGCTCCGCGGCCGTCAGCAGCCCAACGTCTACTGGGGCGAGGCCGGCGGCCGTTTCCTGGCCGTCAGCGAGCGCGTCCTGTCCACCGATGCCTATGCACCGGGGCGGCGCGTGACCGTGCGCGGCACGGTCACCGGCCTCGTGGACGTGCGCATCGGCAACTGGCGGACCCGCTGGCCCCGGTTGGCCGCCGAGGCCGTCTACGCCTGGCCCCGGGAGCGCGATCCGCAGCGCGAGCCGATACAGTTCCACCTGCCCGGGCGACCCATGTTCAGCGACTGAGCCCCGTGGGGCACGCCCGCCCTGGATATGGCCTTCCGGCAGGTTGTGCACTCGGCACCTACCCCGAAGACTGGAGGTGTGAGCCGGACCACCCCGCCAGGAGAACCGGGTGACCAACCAGGTCTGTTGATCCGGGTCCCGGGCAGAGAATGGCGGCTCGGGTAGCTCGTGCGCCGCAGGCGTGCCCGACCTACCCGAGCCGATCTTCCGCGCGCCGCGCCGCGCTAGAACGCCACCAGCCCGACACAGGCGGCGGTCAGCCCGCCCATCACCCACTGGAACCGCCGGCGCGCGCGCAGGCTGCCGAGCCAGCGGCCGATCGCGGTACCGAAGCAGGCCCAAAGGGACACGCACGGCAGGTTGATCGCCATGCAGATGGCGATCACCACCGCCGCGGAGAGCGCGTAGCCGTCGCCCGGGGCGGTGAACAGCGCCACCGCGGTCATGCCCATCACCCATACCTTGGGGTTGGCGAACTGGAACGCGAACGCCTCCGTGAACCGGATCGG
>NZ_WNXE01000439.1:0-1423 GCF_010993615.1 Arhodomonas sp. KWT
TTCCAGGAGGAGATCTTCGGGCCGGTGGTGTCGGTGACCGGCTTCGACGGCATGGACGACGCCCTGAAGATCGCCAACGACACCCTCTACGGCCTGGGCGCCGGTGTGTGGACCCGCACCATGAACACCGCCTACGCCATGGGCCGTGGTATCGAGGCCGGCCGGGTGTGGACCAACTGCTACCACCTCTACCCCGCCCACGCCGCGTTCGGCGGCTACAAGCAGTCCGGCATCGGGCGGGAGAACCACCGGATGATGCTCGATCACTACCAGCAGACCAAGAACCTGCTGGTCAGCTATGACCCCGCCCCGATGGGATTGTTCTGAGTGGCGGGGAACCACACGGAGGAGGAGAAGAAGCCATGAGCAAGACGATGAAGGCCGCGGTGGTCCGCGAGTTCGGCCGGCCGCTGGAGATCGACGAGGTACCGGTGCCCGAGCCCGGTCCCGGAGAGGTCCAGGTCCGCATCCAGGCCTCCGGGGTCTGCCACACGGACCTGCACGCCGCCGAGGGGGACTGGCCGGTCAAGCCGATCCTGCCGCTGATCCCCGGTCACGAGGGTGTGGGTTACGTCTCCGGCGTCGGTCGCGGTGTGACCCACCTGCGCGAGGGCGACCGGGTGGGCGTGCCCTGGCTCTACAACGCCTGCGGGCGCTGCGAGCACTGCATCGGCGGCTGGGAGACCCTGTGCGAATCCCAGCAGAACACCGGCTATTCGGTGCAGGGCGGCTACGGCGAGTACGTGATCGCGGACCCGGACTACGTCGGCGTGCTGCCGGACAAGGTCGGCTTCGCGGAGATCGCCCCCATCCTCTGCGCCGGCGTGACGGTCTACAAGGGCCTCAAGGTCACCGAGACGCGCCCCGGCGACTGGGTGGCCATCTCCGGCATCGGCGGGCTCGGCCACGTGGCGGTGCAGTACGCCCGGGCCATGGGGCTGCACGTGGCCGCCATCGACGTCTCCCCCGAGAAGCTCGCGCTCGCCGAGCGCCTGGGGGCGGAGCTGACCGTCAACGCCGCTGAGGAGGATCCCGGTGAGCGCATCCACTCCGCGGTGGGCGGGGCCCACGGCGCGCTGGTCACGGCGGTCTCGCCCAAGGCCTTCTCGCAGGTGCTTGGGGCGGTGCGCCGCGGCGGCACGGTGGCCCTCAACGGCCTGCCGCCGGGGGACTTCCCGCTGCCGATCTTCGACGTGGTCCTCAACGGCATCACCGTGCGTGGCTCCATCGTCGGCACCCGACTGGACCTCCAGGAGGCCCTCCGGTTCGCTGGCGAGGGGGCGGTGAAGGCCACGGTCAGCACCGCACCGCTGGAGGAGATCAACGCCGTGCTCGACCGCATGCGCGAGGGCCATATCGACGGGCGCGTGGTCCTGGACCTGGCATGAGCGGGACGGGCGAACAGGCCCCGGGGGTGTCGGTC
>NZ_WNXE01000043.1:0-18708 GCF_010993615.1 Arhodomonas sp. KWT
CGCGAGGTCCATCACCGGATCAAGAACCACCTCCAGGGACTGCTTGGCCTCATCGCCGGCCAGGTGGAGGCGGAGCCCGCCCTGGCACCGCGCCTGCGTGCCGTGATGGGGCAGGTCAACGCCATCGCCACCGCCCACGGCCTGCAGGGGCGTACCCCCGGTGGCGAGAGCCTGCTCTGCGAGTTGGTCCGTGCCGTCTGCGAGGGCGTGGTCGCGATCACCGGCGAGCACCGGGCGGTCGACCTCTCACTGGACGTCGTCAGCCCGGTGGGGCTCGATCCCGGGGAGGCCATTCCCGTCGCCCTGGTCGTCAACGAGCTCGTGATCAATGCGTTCAAGCACGGGCGCCGCGACGGGGACCCCGGACCGGCGGTGGCGGTGACAGTCACCGGTGCGCCCGATGGTGCCTGCGTCTGCGTGCGCAATGCCGCGGACGTGGCGGACGGTGCCGACCTTCCGCGCGACGGCAATGGCGGCGTCGGTCTCGGCCTCGCGTACCGTCTCCTGCCACGCCCCGGTGCCGAACTCTCGCTTCAGGCGGGTGACGGCCGGGTCGCGGCCCGGCTGGTGCTCAGGCACCCCGTGGTACGCCCGCCCCGGCGGGTGCCCGGCTGATCCGGCGTGGGGTGGCCGGCGCAAACCGCTGATTTTGTGAGGTTCGTCACGGCGTGACGGGATCCTGCCCGGCAGTTGTAAATGGCACGCCGGCCGTGTAAAAGGCATCCTTGCCGCGCGCCGCCGCGTGCTCATCCGCAAAAGACGCTTGGGGGAAGCTATGGCCGAGGGCCGGGTACTGCTTGTGGACGATGACCGGCTGGTGCTCGCCACCCTGGGCGACGGATTGCGGCGGGCGGGGATGACGGTCCTCGAAGCGGACAGCGGCCACCAGGCCATCGACTGCCTCGGCGATAACGAGGTGGACCTTGCCGTCATTGACGTGCGGATGCCGGGCATGTCCGGGCTCAGCCTCGCGGGCTGGCTGGCCGAGCACACCGCACTGCCCTTCATATTCCTGTCCGCCTACGAGGATCCGGAGACGGTCAGCGAGGCCATCCGCTACGGGGCCCTGACCTACCTCGTGAAACCCCTGCAGAGCAACCAGCTCGTGCCCGTGCTCAACGCCGCCATGGCACGAGGCCGCGAGCTTCATCAGCTCCGAGAGCACCGTGACCAGCTCGAACGGGCGGTGCAGGGCAGCCGCAGCGTCAGCGTCGCGGTGGGGCTGGTCATGGAGCGTGCCGGCATCGGCCGAAGCGAGGCCTTCAACCGGCTGCGCGGTCATGCACGGGACCAGCGGCGCCGCCTCGAGGAGGTGGCGGAGGAGTACATCGAGGCCAGCGAATTGTTTCTCGGTGTGTGCAGGAATTGATCGTTTCGGCGCGCCCAGGGCGTCAGCGTGCCGCTTTCCGGCAATTTTTTTGCTTTGCACAGGGGCTTCGGGGGTGGCGAAGCGCCGGATGGGTGTTTAGGGTTACCGGGGACGGGGTATCGGTGTCAGTGGGGCCAAGCCCTCGCCCCTCACCGTGAAACACCGGCCGCGTCCTTAATCCGGAAAAACGAGTTTGCGCCCGGTGCCACTGCGGTATCGTCAGCGTGATGCCTTCCGCCCCGAACCCGCGGAGCCGTCGATTGGGTCAGCAGGCAGCTGCCGCGGGCCGGTAATGCCCATTGCCGGATGCGAGGGGGAAATGGAATCGACCGACAAGGATGCGCCGGCGACGCGCATGGCGCAGAGTCTCGGCCTCGACCACGGTGAGCTCGAGCGCCGCAAGGCGTTCCTCGAGTTCACCGGCCGTGATGCGGCCCTGCTCGCCGAGCTGGCCGTGCAGCTCGGCGGCTCGATCGACGACGCCCTGGACGAATTCTACGATCACCTCGCTCGTTTCCCGGAGATGCGCGATATCCTCGATCGCGACCCGGAGCATCTCCAGGGGCTGAAGCAGCGCCAGCGCCAGCATTTCAGGGAGCTCGCCACAGGGCCGCACGACGACGCGTTCGTCATGCGGCGGCTGCGCGTCGGCCGCGTGCATCACCGGGTCGGGTTGGCGCCGGCCTGGTATATGGGTGGCTACGCGAAGTACCTGCGTGCCCACCTGCCGAGCCTCTGGAGCGCCGCGGCGGGGGACATCCCGTGGTTCATGCAGGCGCTGGACGCGCTGCACAAGATCGTCTTCCTCGACATCACCCTCGTGCTGGAGGCCTATTTCGAGTCGGATCGCGCCGCGCTCGAATCCGCCCGGCGGCGGCTTCAGCGGGCCCAGGAGGCGGCCCGGCTCGCGGTATGGGAATGGGACGTGGACGATGGCCGCGTGCGCTGGTCGGAGACGGCAGCGAGCCTGTTCGCCCGCGGGGACGCCGGCATGCCCGATGACCGGACGTCGCTGCTCGCCCTGCTCGACCCCCGCGATGCCGCGGATGCGGAGGCGGCACTCGCGCGCGCACTGAGCGACGGCCAGGGGCTGTACGTCGAGTTCCGCGTGAGCGCCCGGCCCGGCGCCTGGCTGAGCGCGTCCGGGCGGGTCGAGCGCGATGCCGCGGGCCGGGCGCGGCGGATCGTGGGCGTGATCCAGGACATCTCCGAACGGCGCGAGCGCGAGGCGATGCTGCGCGCCCAGGAGGGCAAGTTCCGGGCGCTCATGGACAATGCCGCGGACGGCATGCTGATCGCCGATGCGGACGGCCGGGTGATTGACTGGAACCAGCGCTTCGCCGAGCTGTACGGTGACGAGGCACCGCTGACGGACCGCGACCTGGCCTCGTTTCATCCGGAACCGGAGCGGCAGCGCGTGGCGGCCGCTCTTGCCGCTGCGGGCCAGGCCCGCGGCCGCCTGGTCAGCGGCAGCCTGCTGTGCGCAGGCCACGAGCCTGTGCCGGTGGAGGTCTCCTTCACCCGTATCCAGTGGCTGAACGAGTCCCTGGTCCTTGCGGTGTACCGCGATCTCTCGGAGCGCTCGCGCACGGAGGCGGAGCTGCGCAAGCTCGGCCGGGCGCTGCAGCAGGCCCACGACGCCGTGATGATCACCGACCGCAGGGGCCGGATCGAGTTCGTGAACACGAGCTTCGAGCGGGAGACCGGTTATACCCAGCGCGAGGTCCTCGGACGCACCCCGCGGCTGCTGAAGTCCGGGCGCCATGACCCGGAGTTTTACCAGCGACTCTGGGATACGCTGAGCCGCGGGGAGGTATTCCGGGAGTCGTTCATCAACCGCCGAAAGGACGGCTCGCTGTACCACGAGGCCAAGCTCATAACCCCCCTGAGGGACGGCGACGGCGGGATCACCCATTTCGTGTCCACCGGGCGGGACATATCCAGGCGCATGGAGATGGAGCGCCGGCTCCAGCGCCTGGCCTACCAGGACGCCCTCACCGGGTTGCCCAATCGCACGAGCCTGCTCGAACGTCTCGAGGTGGCCCTCACGGACGCCAACGAGCGCGGCACACCGCTGGCGCTGCTCTATCTCGACCTCGACCAGTTCAAGGGCATCAACGACACCATGGGCCACGCCGCCGGCGACAGCGTGCTCAAGCAGGTGGCCCGGCGGCTGCGCCGCGAGACCCGCGGCGCGGACACCGTGGCCCGCATGGGGGGCGACGAGTTCGCGGTGATCGTCACCGGGGCCAACCGTGACGCGGTGGCGCACCTGGGCGAGCGGCTGCTGCGGGTGATCAGCGAGCCGTTCCTGCTGGAGGGCCGCGGGATCTATCCCATGGGCAGCATCGGCATCGCGGTCTATCCCCAGGACGGCACCACCGTAACCTCGCTGCTCAAGCACGCGGACACGGCGATGTACCGCGCCAAGCGCCGCGGGGGCGGACAGGAGTTCTTCGCCCCGCAGATGAACGAGTCCGTGAGCAGCCAGTTCACCCTGGAGAACGAACTCCGCCGGGCGGTCAGCAAGCACGAATTCCGTCTCGCCTTCCAGCCCCAGGTCTCGCTCGTCGACGGGCGTATCCGCGGTGCGGAGGTGCTGCTGCGATGGCGTTCGCCGTCGCTCGGCGAGGTTTCCCCCGCGCGGTTCATGCCGGTGCTCGAGGCCAACGGTGTGATCGTCCAGCTCGGCGAATGGGTGATACGCATGGCCTGCCGCGCGTTGCGGGACTGGCGCGCCGAGGGGTTCGATCTGCCCCGGATCGCCATCAACGTGGCGCCGGTTCAGCTGGAGGCCGACGGTTTCGTGGAGATGGTCCGGCGCGAGCTCGCCGAGGCCGGCCTGGTGCCCGCGGACCTCGAGATCGAGGTGGTGGAGACCTCGCTGATGAGCGACTTCGAGGCCATCAGTGCGTCGCTGCGCGAGCTCCGGGACCTCGGCGTCGCCCTCGCCCTGGACGACTTCGGTACCGGCTTCTCCGCGCTCAGCTACCTGCGGCGGCTGCCCGTGACCGTGGTCAAGGTCGATCGCGAGTTCGTCCAGAAGGCCCCTTCCGAGCCCGCCGACGCCAGCCTGGTGGAGGCGATCATCGCCGTCGGCGACCGTTTCGAGCTCGAGGTGGTGGGCGAGGGCGCGGAGACCGCCGAGCAGGTGGCGTTCCTGCGCGAGAGCGGCTGCCAGACCGTGCAGGGATTCTACTTCGCCCGGCCCATGGAGGCGGCCGCGTTCCGCGAATTCCTCGCCGGCAACGGCGCCGGGGTGTCCCTGGAGGCGCTCGGCGACGGGGGCCGTTGAGCCCCCGCCCGTTTGCCTACACGGCCACGGGGGCCTTGATGTGGGGGTGGGACTGGTAGCCTTCGAGGCGGATGTCGTCGTAGCGGAAGGCGAACAGGTCGGTGACCGCCGGGTTGAGCACCAGCCTCGGCAGCGGCAGGGGGTCGCGGGCGAGCTGCTGGTCCGCCTGCTCCAGGTGATTCACGTAGAGGTGGGCGTCACCGAGGGTGTGGATGAACTCGCCGGGCTCGAGGCCGGTGACCTGCGCGACCATGTGCGTGAGCAGCGCGTAGGAGGCGATGTTGAACGGCACCCCAAGGAAGATGTCGGCGCTGCGCTGGTAGAGCTGGCAGGACAGCCGGCCCTCGGCCACGTAGAACTGGAACAGGGCGTGGCACGGCGGCAGGCCCATGCGGTCGAGGTCGGCGACATTCCAGGCGCTGACGATGTGGCGCCGGGAGTCGGGGTTGTGCCGGATCTGTTCGAGCACGTCGGCGAGCTGGTCGATGTGGCCGCCGTCCGGGGTCGGCCAGGAGCGCCACTGGACCCCGTAGATGGGGCCGAGGTCGCCGTTGGCGTCGGCCCATTCGTCCCAGATGGAGACGCCGTTGTCCTTGAGGTAGGCGATATTGGCGTCACCGGCGAGGAACCACAGCAGCTCGTGGATGATCGAGCGCAGGTGCAGCCGCTTGGTGGTCACGACCGGGAAGCCCTCGGCGAGATCGAAGCGCATCTGGTGGCCGAACACCGAGACGGTGCCGGTGCCGGTGCGGTCGGCCTTGCGCACGCCGTTGTCGCGCACGTGGCGCATGAGATCGAGGTACTGTTTCATGATGTCGCTGCGGGCCGGTTCGTGCTACTGCCGTAGGCCCAGGCCAGCAGCGCTGCGCCGCCGATGATCATCGGCGCGGACAGGACCTGGCCCATGGTCAGCCAGCCCCAGGCGAGGTAGCCGAGCTGCGGGTCCGGCAGGCGCACGAACTCCACGATGAAACGGAACGTGCCGTAGCACGCGAGGAACAGGCCGGCGACCGCCCCCGTGGGGCGCGGGCGCCGGGAAAACCACCATAGCACGACGAACAGCACCACGCCCTCAAGGGCGAACTCGTAGAGCTGGGAGGGGTGACGGGCGACCGGGCCGAGCGGCGGGTAGACCATGCCCCAGGGCAGGTCGGTGGGTGCGCCCCAGAGCTCGCCGTTGATGAAGTTGCCGAGCCGTCCGGCGCCGAGCCCGATGGGCACGATCGGGGCGACGAACTCGATCACCTCGAAGAACCCGCGGCGGATGCGCCGGGCGAACAGCCACACGGTCACGAGCACGCCGATGAGCCCGCCGTGGAAGGACATGCCGCCCTCCCAGATGCGGAACAGGCTCAGCGGGTCGGCCGCCAGCCGGTCGAGGCCGTAGAAGAGCATGTAGCCCAGGCGCCCGCCCACGACCACGCCGATGGCGACGTAGACGATCAGGTCGTCCATCTGCACGGGCTCCAGCGGCCGCCAGGGGGCGCGGGCGCGGCGGCGCGCCAGCCACCAGCCGGCGAGGAAGCTCACCGCGTACATCAGTCCGTACCAGTGCACGGCGACGGGGCCGAGCTGTATCGCGATGGGATCGATCTGGGGATACGTCAGCATCGGGCGTGGTCCGTCACGGCGTGGTGTCGGCGAGCAGCATGCGCGCGAACACCGCCTTGATGTAGCGCGTCTCCGGGATCGCCGGATGCACGGGGTGGTCCGGACCCTGCTGGCCGAAGCCGATCACCTGCAGGCTGCGGTCGAGGTGGCGGGCACTGCCGAGCAGGGTGGCGAGGAAGTCCTGCTCGTCCAGGTGGGCCGAGCACGAGGCGGAGGCGAGCAGGCCGTCCGGCTCGAGGACCTGCAGCGCGGCCTGGTTGAGGCGGCGGTAGGCCTTGAGCCCGTTGCGGCGGTCCCGGCGCCGCTTGATGTAGGCCGGCGGGTCGGCGATCACCACGTCGAAGCGCTCGCGGTCGGCGCGCAGGGCCTGGAGCACATCGAGGACGTCGCCGCAGGCGACGGAGACGCGGTCGTCGAGACCGTTCGCCTCGGCGTTGCCTGCTGCCGCCTCGCAGGCATCCCGGGAGGCGTCCACCGTGAGGACCTCGGCCGCGCCCGCCGCCGCGGCCTGGATACCCCAGCCCCCTGCGTAGCTGAACAGGTCGAGCACCCGTGCGCCCTTCACCCACGGCGCGATCGCGGCGCGGTTGGCTCGGTGGTCGTAGTACCAGCCGGTCTTCTGCCCGGAGGCCGCGGGCACCTGGAAGGTCACCCCGTTCTCCTCGACGGTGAGGGTCTCCGGGCCGGGGGGGCCGGCCCAGCTCACGTAACGCTCCAGCCCCTCCAGCTCGCGGATGGCGGCATCGCAGCGCAGCAGGATGTGGGCCGGGGCGATCACGCGCTGCAGCGCGGCGACCACGGCGTCGCGCACTGCCTCCATGCCGGCGGTGTTGACCTGTACCACGGCGACGTCGCCGAAGCGGTCCACCACCAGGCCCGGCAGGCCGTCGCCCTCGCCGTGGACCAGTCGGTAGAAGGGCCGGTCGAAGAGTCGCTCGCGCAGCGACAGCGCCACGTTGAGCCGGTGCACGAGCATCGACTCGTCCAGCGCCCGTACCTGGCCGCGGCTGACGAGCCGTGCGCAGATCAGCGAGTGGGGGTTGGCGTAGCCGGAGCCGATGACCCGGCCGCCCTGGGCGCGGATGGTCACCGGCGCACCCGGCGTCAGGGTGGCGAGCGGCGAGCGCGCGGTATCCACCTCGTTGCTGAACACCCACAGGTGGCCCGCGCGCAGGCGGCGGTCCTCACCCTTCTTTAGAAACAGGTCCTGAAAGTCGTCCATTGGCTCCGTCGTCGCTGGGCTGCGGGCGCCGTGCCCGCGGGGCGCACCATTGTGCCTGCTCGCGCGCCCGGAGCGAACCGCGGGTGTCCCCCGGTCCGTTGGCTGCGGTCTGCCGTCCTGCCGGACGGGGCCCCGTGTCAGTCCGGCTCCGGCATGCGGTAGCCAGGCGTGGAGCGCATCAGCTGGAGTTCCTCGTCGTTCATCGACGCCTCGATGCCCTCGAACAGCGGCGTCGAGAGGTAGCGCTCGCCGGTGTCGGGGAGCATGGCGAGGAGCACCGAGCCGGCCGGCGCCCGTTCGGCGACGGCCAGCGCGGCGGCGAACGTCGCCCCGCCGGAGACACCGGTGAACAGCCCCTCCTCCCGGGCCAGCCGGCGGGACCACTCGATGCTCTCCGCGCCACTCACCGGCACGAGCTCGTCGACATAGCCCTTGTCGAGGGCTTCCTGGAGCACCCACGGGATGAAGTCCGGGGTCCAGCCCTGGATGGGGTGGGGCTGGAAGGCGGAGTGGCCCGCGGTGGGCTCGTGGCGCTCATTGCGGGGCTGGGGCTCGCCGCTGCCCACCAGCGGGGCATTGTCCGGCTCGCTCAGCACGAGCCGGACGTCCGGGCGGCTGGCGCGCATGGCGCGGCCGATGCCGGTGATGGTGCCGCCGGTGCCGTAGCCGCTGACGATATAGTCCAGGCGCTGGCCGTCGAAGTCCGCGAGGATCTCCCGGGCGGTGGTGGCCTCGTGGATGTCCGCGTTGGCCTCGGTCTCGAACTGGTGCGCGAGGAACCAGCCGTGGGTGTCGGCAAGCTCCCTGGCCTTCTCGTACATGCCGTAGCCCTTGAGCTCCCGCGGGGTGAGGACCACCCGCGCACCGAGGAAGCGCATGAGCTTGCGCCGTTCCACCGAGAAGCTCTCCGCCATGGTCACCACCAGCGGATAGCCGCGGGCGGCGCAGACCATGGCCAGGCCGATCCCGGTGTTGCCGCTGGTCGCCTCGACCACTGTCTGGCCGGGTTGGAGATCGCCGCGGCGCTCCGCCGCCTCGATGATGTTCAGTGCCAGGCGGTCCTTCACCGAGGAGGCGGGGTTGAAGAACTCCGCCTTCACGTACATCGACACGTGGCCGGGCGCGAGGCGGTTGATGCGGATGCACGGCGTGTCGCCAACGGCGTCGGCGGCACTGTCATAGAGACGGCCGCGGCCGGCCGTGGTCCTCGTCTGCGGGTCCATGTTCCCCTCCTGCCGGGTGGTCGGTGACGCGGCGATACCGGCTCCTGATCGTACCCCGCCGCCGCGGTCGACCCAAGGCCCGTGCGGTGCTCGGTTTTGCCGGTCCCCGCCATGGGCTACAATCCGGGCGTTTTCGGGGACTGATTCTTCATCCACGGGTGAAGATCGGTGGGGGTGACGTAACCGTCCGCCCGTGGCGCGGGGGCGCCGCGAGGCGGATTGCGTTCCATCGCGCCCCGTTACCGGGGCCTTCCCGGCCAACAGGAGTGTGTTCGTGCGACAGCCAGCCCGCGTGATTCTCGCCGCCGTGCTCATGGCGTTTGCCACCGTGGCGCTCGCCCAGGCGACCCGTTACGTCACCGACGAGTTCCGCATCAACCTGCGCAGCGGACCCGGTAACGGTTACCGCATCCAGAGCATGCTGCCCACCGGCGAGGTGCTCACGCTGATGGACAGCCGTGACGGCTGGAGCCAGGTGCGCACCCGGGACGGGCGCTCGGGCTGGGTGCCGTCGCAGTATCTCAGCAGCGAGCGTCCCGCCGCGGACCGGCTTGCCTCGATGGAGGACCGGGTCAACGAGCTGGAGCAGCGCAACAGCGAGCTGTCCTCCCAGCTGGAGACGACCAAGCAGCAGCTCGCCGATGCCAACGAGCAGGTCGATGCCCTCTCCGGCACCCGAGAGGAGATGGCGCAGAAGCTCGAGCAGGCCAAGGAGGGGCTCAAGCTCTCCGAGGAAAACGACCGGCTGACCAAGAAGAAGATCGATCTGGAGCGCCGTATCCAGGATCTGGTCAACGAGACCGAGCGCCTTTCCGACCGCAAGCAGCAGGACTGGTTCCTGGTGGGGGCGGGGGTGCTGTTCGCCGGCATGATCATCGGGGTTCTGGTGACCCGCATCCGCTGGCGACGGCGATCGAGCTGGGGCGACCTCTAGACGGACCGAATCGCGTCGGGGCGCCCCAGGACCTGCCTGTGCCGCGCCCCGGGCTTGCTCCGGGCGCGGGATCCACGCAGTCTCGAATCACTGACCCGAGTTTGGAGGGGCTGGCATGTCCCGGATTCCCGATGTGCGGCGGATGATCGCCGAGCTCGTGGCGCTGCCTTCCGTGAGCAGCGTCGATCCGGCCCTCGACCAGGGCAACCTCGCCGTGATCGAGTGCCTCGCCGAGTGGTGCGAGGCGCTCGGCTTCGCGGTGGATATCCGCCGTCTGCCGGGGGATCCGGGCAAGGCCAACCTGGTCGCGACCCTGGGCCGCGGTGAGGGCGGGCTGGTGCTCGCGGGCCACACCGACACCGTCCCCTTCGATGCCGACCGCTGGGCCAGCGACCCATTCACCCTCAGCGAGCGTCAGGGCCGCCTCCACGGCCTCGGCACCAGCGACATGAAGGCCTTCCTGGCGCTGGCGCTGGAGGCCGTGCGCACCCTGGAGGCGGGGCAGCTGGATGCACCGCTGGTGCTGCTGGCCACCGCGGACGAGGAGTCCGGTATGGAGGGGGCCAAGGCCCTCGCCGGCAGCGGCCCCGTCGCCGGGCGCCAGGCGATCATCGGCGAGCCCACCGGGCTGCATCCGATCCGTGTGCACAAGGGCATGATGATGGAGGCGGTGCGCGTGACCGGCCGCTCCGGGCATTCCAGCGATCCGTCGCTGGGCATCAATGCGCTGGAGGCCATGCACGGGGTAATCGGCGAGCTCATGACCTGGCGCGACGAGCTCGGCCGGCGCTACCGCGACGAACGCTTCGCCGTGCCGGTGCCGACGCTCAACCTCGGCCACATCCATGGTGGTGACAACCCCAACCGCATCTGCGGCGAGGTGGTACTGCACTACGATCTGCGCCCGCTGCCGGGGATGAGCCCGGAGGCGCTGCGCGCCGAGGTGGAAACGCGGCTTCGGGGGGTCATGGCCGAGCGGCCCGGCGAGCTCACCCTGTCCTCGCTCTTTCCCGGTCAGCCGCCCATGGAGACGCCGGAGACGGCGGAGATCGTGGCCGCCGCCCGGGCGCTCACCGGCGAGGAGCCGGGTGCGGTGGCCTTCGGTACCGAGGGGCCGTGGCTGCGCGACCTGGGCATGGACGTGATCATCCTCGGCCCCGGGGATATCGCCCAGGCGCACCAGCCGGACGAGTTCATCGCCCTCGACCGGCTGGCGCCCACGGTCACGCTGCTGCAGCGCTTCATCCATCGCTTCTGCATGGAGGGCGCCGCATGAGCGAGGATCCGCAGCGGCTGGTGAGCGTGTTCCGCCAGGGCGCGCCCTACATCAACGCGCACCGGGGGGCGACCTTCGTGATCGCCTTCGGCGGTGAGGCCTTCGACGGCGATGCGCTGGCGCCGCTGATCCACGATATCGCCCTGCTCAACAGCCTCGGCGTGCGCATCGTACTGGTCCCGGGGGCGCGCCCGCAGATCGAGCGCCGGCTGCGCGAGCGGGACCTGGAGATGCGCTACGTTCACGGCCGCCGGGTCACCGACGAGGCGGCGCTCGAGTGTGTGCGCGAGGCCGTCGGGGAGGTGCGTCTGGAGCTGGAGGCGCGGCTGTCGATGGGGCTGGCGAACTCGCCCATGGCGGGGCTGCGGGTGCGCGCGGCGTCGGGCAATTTCGTCATGGCGCACCCCTTCGGCGTGCACGAGGGCGTGGACTACCAGCACACCGGCGAGGTGCGGCGCATCGACGCCGATGCCATCGGTGAGCGGCTGGACGACGGCGCCGTGGTGCTGGTGCCGCCGCTGGGTTACTCGCCCACCGGCGAGGTCTTCAACCTCTACAGCGAAGATGTCGCCCTGGCGGTGGCCCGCGCCCTGCGGGCCGAGAAGCTGCTCTACCTGCTGGAGGGGCGGGACGTCACCGACGTCCGAGGAGGGCTGGTACGGCAGATGACCACCGACGAGACACGGGGGTATCTCGGCGAGCACGGCGAGGCGCTGCCGGAGGAGATGACGCGGCTGCTGCGCGGTGCCATCGACGTCTGCCATGGCGGCGTGCGCCGGGTGCACCTGCTCGACCGTCACCGTGACGGTGCGCTGCTCATGGAGCTGTTCACCCGCGACGGTGTGGGCACGCTGATCACCGCGCAGTCCTTCGAGCGCACCCGCCGCGCCGGGGTGGACGACGTGCCCGGCATCCTCGCGCTGATCGAGCCGATGGAGCGTGCCGGGGTGCTGGTGCGTCGCTCCCGGGAACGGCTGGAGACGGAGATCGGCGAGTTCACAGTGATGGAGCGCGAGGGCACGGTGGTGGCCTGCGCCGCGCTCCACCCGATGCCGGATGCGCCCATGGCGGAACTCGCCTGCGTGGCGGTCCACCCGGACTACCGCGGCACCGGCCGCGGCGACCGGCTGCTCGCGCGGCTGGAGGCCGAGGCGCGCAGCCGCGGGCTGGAGGCGGTGTTCGTGCTCACCACGCGGACCGCGCACTGGTTCGAGGAGCGCGGCTTCCGCCGTGTCGCCCCGGAGGACCTGCCAGGCAGTCGCCGCTCGCTGTACAACCTCCAGCGCAACTCCCGCGTCTATCTCAAGACCCTGGGGCCGGCCTGAGGCAGTCGCCCCGGTCAGCCGCGTCCGTCCGCGTGCTCCATCTCCAGGATCGCGGTCCACTCCGCCTCCCTGACCGGCATGACCGACAGCCGGTTGCCCTTCTTCACCAGCGCCATCTCCGAGAGGGCGGGCTCCGCCTTGAGCTCGGATAAGGGGATCAGCCGCTCCAGGCGGCGCTGGAAGCGCACGTCGACCATGTACCAGCGCGGGTTGTCCGGGTCGCTCTTGGGGTCGTAGTAGTTCGACTCCGGATCCCAGGCCGTATGGTCGGGATAGCCGGTGCTGACGATCTCCATGATGCCCGCGATGCCGGGGACCTTGGTGTTGGAGTGGTAGAAGAACGCCAGGTCGCCGGGCTGCATGCGGTCGCGCATCATGTTGCGGACCTGGTAGTTGCGCACGCCGTCCCAGTGGTCGGTCTGGTCGGGCTCCGCGGCGAGGTCGTCGATGCCGTAGACGTCCGGCTCGGACTTCATCAGCCAGTAGGCCATGGGCGAGTCTCCTGCGTTGTCTGTGTTGTGCCTTTCACGGCCGCGGCGCGAGGCGCCCATCACTGCCCCAGCGGGAAGCGGCGCAGACCCGAGGGGGTGAGTATGCCCCACAGTGGCACGTCCCAGGGCTCGGCGGCGAGGGTGTCGACCTGCTGAAAGTCGTGGGCCACGCCCACCAGGCGCGGGTGGTGCCAGCGCCGGCGCCGGTGGAGAAAGGCGAAGGTCCGGTCATAGAACCCGCCGCCCATGCCGAGTCGGTTGCCGGCGGCGTCGAAGCCCACCAGCGGCGTCAGCACCAGATCCATCCGCCGCGGGTGGCGCGTGGTGCCGGTGACGGGCTCCGGGATACCCAGGCGGTTGGGAGCGAGCCGTCGGCCCGGCCGCCATTCGCGGAAGCCCATCGGGGCGGCGGGGGCGGCGATCACGGGGAGATGGACGCGGCGTCCGGCGCGGTGGGCGGCGTGCATCAGCGGCCACAGGTCGGGCTCGCCGTCGGCGGCGCAGAAGGCCGCGAGGGTGTGTACCTGGCGCCAGAGCCGGTGGCGGAAGAGGTGGCGGACCAGTGCCCGTGCCGCCTGGTGCTGGCTTCGCCGATCCAGGGCTCGCCGTTGCTCGCGCAGCCGGCGCCGCAGCGCCCGCCGGTCCTGCCGGGATGTCATGGCCATGATCCGTGGGATGGGCCGCGGCGATGGCCGTGACCCGTATGAAACGAGAGACATCCCCCGCGTTGGTGCCGTGCAGGCATCGCCCTTGAACCCTTCGGTTCAGGTGGGGACAACGAGCGACCCTTTAGGCTTTCCGCTCCGGGGCGGACATGCACACCAGTGCCGCTACGCGTGCGTCCCCAAGGCGACTAAGTGTCGGCTCAAGAAAACGTATTGCCTGCTCTCGTACACCGCAGGGGATGTCGATAATCATGGTGCCGGAGATCGGTGCCGTGCGTCCAGCGCCGGGGGTCAGCCCGCCGACGACGGGTCGTCGTGCGTCGCGGCCGGTGCATCGTCCTCGAGGACGCTGCCGATGCGGCTGCTCAGGCGCTGGATCGCCTGGGCGGCGAGGTCCTGGTCATTGAGGCGGCGGCCCTGCTCCAGGAAGTCGCTGGCGATATTGAGCGCGGCCATGACCGCGATCCGGTCCTGGCCGACGATGCGGCCGCCGTCGCGGATCTCGCGCATGCGCGCATCCAGGAAGGCGGCGGCCTCGCGCAGGCTCTCGCGCTCGCCGGGGGAGCAGGAGACCATGTATTCGCGCTCGAGGATACGGACGGCGACGGGTTCCTCGCTCATGGTCAGTGATTCTCCATGGCCTTGAGACGGCTGATCATCGCCTCAATCTTCGAGCGCGCCTGTTCATTCTTCTCGAGGAGGCTGGCGCGGTCGGCGTTGAGTGATTCCTGGGAGTCCCGCAGGATACGGTTCTCCTCGCGCAGCCGCTCGCACAGGGCCAGCAGGTCGTCGACGCGCCGCTCCAGCAAGCGGATATGTTCAGCAAGGGAATCAGTCACCTGCAAGCCTCCCGGGGAGTCTGACCCGACTATAGAAGCGACCACCCGGAGGGTCAACGCGGGTGGTAGACTGAGCGCGTCGTCCCCGGTGGCGCCATGCATTCATTGGAGTAGCACCCATGCCTGACACCGAACTGTACCATCAGCTCGACGAGGCGCTCACCGCGGTGGACAGCGACACCACCGCCGCCGAGGCCCACGGGCTGCTCTGCGGCATGCTCAGCGGCCCCGGCGAGCCGGATCGTGCGCGCTGGATCGCGCAGGTGCTTGAACATGCCCATGCCCGCGGCGAGGCCGCCCGCGCCTGCCTGGAGGTGCTCACCGAGCTGTTCACCGATACCGCCGAGGACATGGCCGACGAGGAGCTGCGCTTTCGCCCGTTGCTGCCTGCCGACGATGTCCCCATCGGTGAGCGTTCCGCCGCGCTCGGGCACTGGTGCGAGGGTTTTCTGCTCGGCGTGAGCATGGGCGGCGTCGGCGAGGGCGGGCAGCGCCCCCGGGAGGTGGACGAGGTCCTGCGCGATTTCGGCGAGATCGCGCGCATCGACGACGACCCGGAGCCGGACGAGGACAGCGAGGCCGCCTACACCGAGCTCGCGGAGTACGTTCGCATGGGCGCGCTCCTCGTCCAGGAGCATCTCACCGCCCAGGCGCGTCAGAACGAGAACGCCAGGCGGCTGCACTGAATTCAGGCGACGGCACGGAGGTTCAATGGATTCCAGCGAGTTCGAGCGGCGCCGGCGGGAGCTGATGGCCGCGATGGGCGAGGGGGGGATCGCCATCCTGCCCGCCGCCCCGGAGCGCCGGCGCAATCGCGACGTCTTTCACCCCTACCGCCAGGACAGTGATTTCTGGTATCTCACCGGCTTCCCGGAGCCGGAGGCGGTGGCGGCGATCATCCCCGGCCGTGCCCAGGGCGAGTACGTGCTGTTCTGCCGCGAGCGTGACCCGGCCCACGAGGTCTGGGACGGCGAGATTGTCGGCCAGGACCGGGCCGTGAGCGACTACGGCGCCGACGACGCCTTCCCCATCGACGACATCGACGAGATCCTGCCGGGCCTCATTGAGGGCCGTGGCCGTGTGTACTGTACGCTGGGCTCGGATGCGGAGTTCGATGCCCAGCTCCTGGCCTGGATCAACCAGGTCCGCTCCCGGTCCCGCGGCGGCGCGCGCAGTCCCGGCGAGTTCGTGGCCCTGGAACATCTGCTCCACGAGCAGCGCGTGGTCAAGAGCCCGGCGGAGATTCGCCAGATGCGCCGTGCCGCCGAGGTCTCGGCGGCCGCCCACATGCATGCCATGCGGACCTGCCGGCCGGGCATGTACGAGTACGAGATGGAGGCGGAGTATCTCGCCGCCTTCCGCCGCGCCAACGGCTGGCCCGCGTACCCCTCGATCGTCGGCGGCGGCGCCAATGCCTGCGTGCTCCACTACATCCGCAACGACGCGCGCCTGCGTGACGGCGACCTGCTGCTGGTGGACGCGGGTGCGGAGCTGGAGTGCTACGCCTCGGATATCACCCGGACCTACCCGGTCAACGGGCGCTTCAGCGCCGAGCAGCGGGCGGTCTACGAGGTGGTGCTGTCCGCCCAGCAGGCCGCTATTGAGGCGGTCCATCCGGACAACCACTGGAACCGGCCCCATGAGGCCGCGACACGGGTGCTCGTCGACGGCATGCTCTCGCTCGGGCTGCTCGACGGCGACCGCGACGGGATCATCGAGTCCGGCGAGTACCGACGCTTCTTCATGCACCGGACCGGTCACTGGCTCGGGCTGGACGTCCATGACGTCGGCGATTACCGCATCGACGGGCAGTGGCGCCAGCTCGAGCCGGGGATGGTGCTTACCGTCGAGCCCGGCCTCTACATCCCGCCGGGTGCCGAGGGCGTGGACGAGCGCTTCCAGGGCATCGGTGTGCGCATCGAGGACGACGTCGCCGTGACCGCGGACGGTGCCGATATCCTGACCGCCGACGTGGCCAAGTCCATCGACGATATCGAGGCGGTGATGGCGGCATGAGCGACTACGACCTCATCGTCGCCGGCGGCGGCCTGGTGGGGGCGAGCCTCGCCGCGGCCCTTCACGGCAGTGGACTGCGGGTGGCCGTGATCGAGGCGGCGGCACCCGGCAGCGCCATGCAGCCGAGCTTCGACGAGCGCCAGACCGCGCTCGCCCCGTCCAGTCGCCGCTTCTTCGAGGCCCTGGGCCTGTGGCGGGATATCGCCGCCGAGGCCGCTCCGATCCGCGCCATCCACGTCAGCGAGCGCGGCCGTTTCGCGGCAACGCGGATGTATGCCGGGGATGAGGGGCTGGACGCGCTGGGCCACGTCGCACCCAACCGGGTCCTGGGGCGGGTGCTGCGGCCGGCCATGGAGAAGTCGGCCACCTGCTACACGCCGGCGACGGTAACCGGTGTCAGTGCCGGGGAGGACACCGTACACGTCGACGTGAGCGGCGCCGACGGTGACACCACCCTGAGTGCACGTCTGCTCGCGGTGGCGGACGGCAGCGCCTCGCCGCTGTGTGAGCAGCTCGGCGTCCCCCGGCGCAACCGCGATTACGGCCAGACCGCCGTCATCGCCAACGTCGGCGTCGAACGTGGTGACGGCGGCTGGGCCTTCGAACGGTTCACGCCCGAAGGCCCGCTGGCGATGCTACCGGCCGGGCAGGGGCGCTACGCGGCGGTATGGACGCTGCCCCACGAGCGCGCCGAGGCCATGGCCGCCCTGGATGAAGCGACCTTTCTGGATGCGCTGCAGCGCGCCTTCGGCTGGCGGCTGGGGCGCCTGGTCGCCGCCGGCGCCCGGGCGCGCTACCCCCTGCGTGCCATCGATGCCGTCGAGGTCACGGGGGCACGCACCGTGGTGCTCGGCAACGCCGCCCATACCCTGCACCCCGTGGCCGGGCAGGGCTTCAACCTCGCGCTGCGTGATGTAGCCGAGCTGGCGGAGCGGGCCGGCGCAGCGGTCGCGGCCGGTGGCGACTGCGGTGCGGACGATATCCTCGCCGGCTATGCGGTCGCCCGCCGTGGCGATGTGCGCCGCACATCCTCCTTTACCGACGTCCTGGTGCGCGGATTCTCCAACCGGCTGCCGGGGATCACCGCCGCCCGCGGTGCAGCGCTCGCCGCGCTGGAGCTGTTGCCCGCGGTGCGCCGCACACTGATCACCCATGCCATGGGCCGGGCTGGCCGTCAGCCGCGGCTGGCCCGCGGACTGCCCCTGTGGGAGGGCCGATGAGACGCGACGAGTATGACCTGCTGGTGCAGGGCGGCGGCATGATCGGGCTCGCCACGGCCCTGGCCGCCGCCGACGGCGGCGCCCGGGTGGCGCTGCTCGACCGTGAGCCGCCCCGGCCCTGGCAGGGCGGGGAGGTGCGCCAGCGCGTCTCTGCCCTGAACCTCGCCAGCGAGCGGCTGCTTACGGGGCTCGGGGTGTGGCCGGAGATCCTCGCCGAGCGGGCGGGGCGGTTCGAGGCCATCCACGCCGAGGACGCCGCGAGCGAGGCGCGGGTGCGCTTCGAGGCCGCCGACGCCGGTCTCGCGCACCTGGGCCACATCGTGGAGAACGAGCTGGTCTGCGCCATGCTCGCCGCCCGGGCCCCGCAGGCGGGCGTGAGCCGGCTGGCGCCCGGGGCGATCGCCGAGTGGACGCCGGAGGCGGAGGGCCTGGACGTGCGCCTCGAGGACGGCCGGCGCCTGCGCACCCGGTTGCTGGTCGGCGCCGACGGTGCGGGCTCGGCGGTGCGTACCCGGGCGGGTATCCACGCCCGCGTTGCGCCGTACGGCCAGGAGGCCGTCGTTGCCAACGTTACGACGGGCGCCCGCCACGGACACGCCGCACGGCAGCGCTTCCTGGAGGGCGGGCCGCTTGCCTTCCTGCCGCTGGCGGACGGGCGCTGCTCCATCGTCTGGTCCCTGCCCGCCGACGAGGCCGAGGTGACCGCCGGGCTATCGGATGCCGCCTTCACGACGCTGCTCGACGAGGCGGGCGGGTCACTGGTGGGCGGGATCGAGTCCGTCGGGCCGCGGGCGCGTTTTCCCCTGCGCCGGCTGCACGCGGAGCGCTACATCGACGAGCGCGTCGCCCTGGTCGGCGATGCCGCCCACGTCATCCATCCGCTGGCGGGGCAGGGCGCCAACCTCGGATTCCGCGACGCCGCGACCCTTGCCGAGGGCGTTGTCACGGCACTGGCCGCCGGCCGCGACCCCGGTGGCCGCGGCCTGCTGCGCCGCTACGAGCGGGCCCGGCGTGGCGACAACCACGCCATGCAGCTCGCCATGGACGCCTTCCATGCCGCGTTTACCCGCCATGATCCGCTGCTCGTGCGTCTGCGCGGCGCCGGCTTCGGCACCGCTGACCGCGTGCCGCCGCTGCGGCGGGCGTTCATGCGGGCGGCCACCGGCCTGGCCGGCGAGCTGCCGGCACTGATGCGCACCCCGGGGGTCGCGGCCTGAGGCAT
>NZ_WNXE01000043.1:18808-21270 GCF_010993615.1 Arhodomonas sp. KWT
GCGCTGGTATCCGGGCGCCCGGGGTGGGTATAGTCTCGCGGAGATTTTCAGGATTCAGGGAGAGCAGCGACGATGAGCAACATCCCCACCGAACTGAAGTACACCCGCAGTCACGAGTGGGTGCGCACCGAGGATGACGGCACCGTGACCGTGGGCATCACCGATCACGCCCAGGAGTCCCTCGGCGACCTGGTGTTCGTGGAGCTGCCCGAGCCGGGCGGTGTCGACAGCGAGGCGACGGTGGCGGTGGTGGAGTCGGTCAAGGCCGCCTCCGATATCTATTCACCGCTCGCCGGCGAGATCACCGAGGCCAACGAGCGCCTCGCCGACGAGCCGGAGCTCATCAATCAGGACCCCTACGGCGAGGGCTGGCTGTTCCGCATGCGTCCCGCCGACGAGGGCGCCGTGGACGCGCTGCTGGATGCCGCGGCCTACACCGAGTTCGCCGCCGAGGAGTGAGCTTCCCCGGTGTGACCGGGACGGGGCCGCACTTGCTACTCCGGGTGATCTGTGGTCCCGTGTTGGCTTCTTATCGGCGACAGAGGGAGTAGTGAATGACCGCGCTGATCAGCGGATCCATGGCCTTCGACACCATCATGGTGTTCAAGGACCGCTTCGCCAATCATATCCTGCCCGACCAGGTCCACATCCTGAACGTGGCCTTCGTGGTTCCGGAGATGCGCCGCGAATACGGCGGCTGCGCCGGCAACATCGCCTACAATCTGCGCCTGCTCGGCGAGCGCGGTGTGCCGCTGGCGAGCGTAGGTGCGGATTTCGGCGTCTATACTGACTGGCTGGAGCGCTGGGATATCCCGCGCGATCACATCATCGCGCTGGACGACCACTATACGGCGCAGGCCTACATCACCACGGACATGGACGACAACCAGATCACCGCGTTCCATCCGGGGGCGATGGGTGAGGCCCACCGGGTGAGCGTGCCGGCGGGCTATGACAACCCGGTCGGCATCGTCGCACCGAACGGTCCGGACGCGATGGTCCAGCACGCCGAGCAGTTCAAGGCGGCGGGGATCCCGTTCATCTTCGATCCGGGCCAGGGCCTGCCGATGTTCGACGGCGAGGCGCTGCTGCGCTTTATCGACCAGGCCACCTGGGTGGCGGTCAACGACTACGAGTCCCAGCTGATGCAGGAGCGCACCGGACTCGACCTGGACGGCATCGCCGAGCGCGTCGAGGCGCTGGTGGTCACCCGCGGCGGCGAGGGCTCGTGGATCTTTACCGGCGGCAAGCAGATCCAGATTCCGGCGGTGGAGCCGGAGCAGGTGCTGGACCCGACCGGTTGCGGCGATGCCTATCGCGCCGGGCTTCTCTTCGGCCTCGGCCGCGGCCTGGACTGGGAGGTCACCGGTCGCATCGCCTCGCTGATGGGGTCGATCAAGATCGCCAAGCACGGCACCCAGAATCATTACTTCGATCTGGATGAGTTCCGCCGGCACTACGAGGCAGCCTTCGGCGAGGCCATGCCGGTCTGAACCGCGTCCACCGTCGTCCCCGTGACCTCGGGCGGCGGTCACCACATGGCCGGGAGCGCGGCATCGCGCTGCCCGGCGGCTTTCCCTTCCCTCGCCCCGGAAATCCCCGTCGCGCTCGTGGCCAGTCCGCGGTGATTCGCCGTTGCCGATCCTGAGCTTCCGCCTCCCGGTCAGCCCCGCAGCAGGTCGGCCAGCGCCTCCGGTGTGCCCGCCTCGGGCAGGCAGTGGGTGCCGGTGCAGACACGGGCGCCGGCGGCCGGACCGAGGCCGGTGGCGTCGTCCGTGGGCAGCACGAAGACCTGGCGGCCCGGGGTGTACGCGGTGTCGCCGGCGTGGCGCCACTCCGCCGCGTCCGTGCCGTCGGCACGGATGAGCACGGTCTCCTCACCGTGCTCCCAGGCGAGCATGGCATCGATCATGGTGCAGTGGGCCTCCGGTGCCCGGGCAACGGCCCCGGCTGCGGCATCGACGCCGCGCCGGGCGGCGTCGCGGTAGGCGGCCTCGCCGGTGAGGTCGGCGAGGCGCTGCAGGCCGTGCACGGCAATGGCGGTGCCAGACGGCAGGGCGTCATCGCTGAAGCCGTAGGGTCGCTGGATCAGCGGCTCGTGATCGTCCGCGGTAAAGTGAAAGCCGCCGCCCGGTGCCTCGAAGCGGGCGAGCAGCAGATCGGCCACCGTCCGTGCCCGCTCCAGCCAGCGCGGTTCCCAGCGTGCCTCGAGCTGGGTGAGCAGGGCCCAGAGCAGGTAGGCATGGTCGTCCAGGTAGGCCGGCAGGGCGGCCGAGCCGTCGGCGTAGCGGGCGAGCAGCCGGCCGTCGGCCCAGAGGTTGTCGTCAATGAAGCCCAGGATGCCGGCGGCGGTGTCCACCCATTCCTGGCGGCCCATGAGCCGGCCGGCGTGGGCGAGGCCGCGGGCGGTCAACGCGTTCCAGCCGGTAAGGCGCTTGTCGTCCCGCGCCGGCGGGGTGCGC
>NZ_WNXE01000440.1:0-1406 GCF_010993615.1 Arhodomonas sp. KWT
GTCAGGCCGGTGCCGCCGATAATCGCCAGTGTCATACCCCTCCCCCTGGTTGATGGTCGGGAAGCGCCGTGTGTGGGGCGGCGGTTACTCGCCCTCGTGATCCGGGTGGACCGCGTAGACGCCGCCGAGGTTGCGGAAGTAGCCCTTGTAGTCCATGCCGGAGCCGAACACGTAGCGGTCGGTCACGGAGAGCCCGGTGAAGTCGGCCTGGAGGCCGTGGTAGCGCCGGTCGTGCTGTTTGTCGAACAGCATCGCCGTGTACACGGCCTTGGCGCCCTCGTCACGGCACTCGTCGATGATGCCCGCAAGGGTGTGGCCCTCGTCGAGGATGTCGTCGACGATGAGCACGGTGCGTCCCTTGAGCGGGGTCTGCGGGCGCGCGAGCCAGATCACGTCGCGGCCGACGGTGGAACCGTGGTAGCGCGTGGCATGGATGTAGTCGACCTCCAGGGGGAACTGCAGCCGCGGCAGCAGCCGGCCCAGGGGGACGATGGCCCCCGTCATGACGCCCAAGACGACGGGCATGGTACCGCCGAGGCGGGTCTCGATGCGCCGGGCCATGTCGTCCAGCGCGCTCTCCACGGCGGCCTCCGTGTGCAGGATCTCCGCGGTGCTCAGGATCTCGTCCAGCTGCTGTGGCGTCACCGGGTTGTAATCACTCATCGGCGGTCCCTTCTGTCTCCACCGGGTATTGGGGCGTCGAGGCGCGCGATTATAGGCGCCTCGGCGCTACGGGGCCACTCGGGGGCTCACCGCTCGAGCAGCGCGGCCGCCTCGCGGGCGCGGCGCCAGTCACGGCTGGCGTGCAGGTCCTTCAGCGCGGGGGCGTGCCGGCCGTGTAGCCGGGCACGGCGCAGTGCGGCAGCGGCATCGGCACCGCCGTGCCAGTCCGGGAGCACGGCGTCCACCGCCCTGCCCTCGTTACCGATGATGACCATGTCGCTGCCGGCGCCGAGGGCGGTGCGGACGCGCTCGCGCAGGCCGCCGGCGACCGCGGCGCCCGCCATGGAGAGGTCGTCGCTGATCACGGCGCCCTGAAAGCCGAGCCGGCCGCGCAGGATGGTGCCGATCCAGTGGCGCGAGAGGCTGGCGGGCAGGCGGTCCTCCGCGGGGAAGACGATGTGCGCCATCATCACCGCCTCCAGCCCGTTCATGATCAGCCGCCGGAACGGCACGAGGTCCGCGTCGTGCAGATCCCGGCTATCCCGCGGATCCTCCGGCAGGGCCTCGTGGGAGTCCAGGCGCACGCCGCCGTGACCGGGAAAGTGCTTTGCCACCGCGGCCATGCCGGCGCGGCGCATGCCCCGGACGAGTGCCGCGGACAGAGCGGTGACGGCCCGGGGGGTGTCCGCCAGGGCGCGGTCGCCGATCACCGTGCTCAGGCCGTGGTCGATGTCGACCACCGG
>NZ_WNXE01000441.1:0-1404 GCF_010993615.1 Arhodomonas sp. KWT
ATCCGGACTGGCGGTCATGGGACTCCTCCTGCAGCGCCTCCATGCGCGCCTGCCGGGTTGCGGGATATCCGGAAACCCGGGCGTTTGATTTTCCGCAAATACTGAACAGCGGCGGCCCGCCGCGTCAATATTAATGTCGATGAGTTACCAAAAAATCGTGTAACGAGGACGTTATCGATAAAAAGCTCGTCCTGGCCCGGCCCTTGCAATGAAGGGCGGCAAACGACGCGGACGCCGTCCACGCGGGTGCCTGGAGCACCGCGGGTATCGGCACCGCACCAGCGGGGACAGGAGAGAGAGTCAGCCATGAGCGACGAGCACGCAACGGCCGGCGGAGACGGCTTCGACGTGGTGGTGACCCGCCGTGAGGCGGCGGCCGAGGGCGTTATCAACCTGGAGCTGCAGGCACCGGACGGCGGCGAACTGCCCCTGTTCACCGCCGGCGCGCACGTCGATGTCCATCTGCCGAACGGCACCGTACGCCAGTATTCCCTCTGCAATCCGCCTCACGAGCGTACCCGGTACGAGCTCGGCATCCTGCTCGAGCCGGACGGGCGCGGCGGCTCCCGGTGCGCCCACGAGCACCTGACGGTGGGGGCGCGCCTCCGCCTCGGTGGTCCGCGCAATCAGTTCCCGCTGGCGGAGGCGCCCCATACGGTGCTGGTCGCCGGCGGCATCGGGGTAACGCCGCTGATGAGTATGGCCGCCGAGCTCCACGCGCGTGGTGCCTCCTTCGAGCTGCATTACTGCGCACGCACGCCGGCTCGAGCGGCGTTCCTCGAGCGCCTGCGCTGCGCCCCGTTCGGCGCACGCGTGCACAGCCACTTCGACGACGGCCTCCCCGCCCAGCGCTTCGATCCGGCGCGGCTGTTCGCGGGGGTGGGCGACGGGGCCCGTCTGTACGTCTGCGGCCCCGCGGGCTTCATGGGCTTCGTTACCGGTGCGGCGGCCGAAGCGGGCTGGCCGGAGGCGCGCGTCCACCTGGAGCACTTCGCCGGCGCCGCCGCCCCCGCCGCCGAGGACGGCGGCTTCGACGTGGCGCTCGCCCGCAGCGGCCGCGTGATCCACGTGGGTCCGGAGGAGACCGTCGTCGAGGCACTCACCGCCGGCGGCGTCGAGGTGCCGCTGTCCTGCGAGCAGGGTATCTGCGGGACCTGCGCCATGCGGGTGCTCGACGGCGAGCCGGACCATCGCGACATGCACTTCAGCGACGAGGAGCGCGCGAGCGGGGGCTGGTTTACACCCTGCTGCTCGCGGGCGCACTCGCCGCGCCTGGTCCTGGACTTCTGAGCCGGCACCGCCGTGCCGGCGCCCGCAAGCGTCAACCAAAGCCGAGAAGAGAGGAGAGAGAGCGATGCACGCACACACCGAGCGTCCGTATCTGATGAACACCTGGTACGTCGC
>NZ_WNXE01000442.1:0-1387 GCF_010993615.1 Arhodomonas sp. KWT
GTGCCGACGGTCACGCCAAGGGCATCGGCCAGCGCGCGATGGGTGGGCAGCCGGTCGCCGACGGCCAGCTCGCCGGCCGCGACTGCCCGGGCAACGGCCTCGGCGATGGCCCGGTAGCGGGGGCCGGCGTGAACGGAAAGATCGGGAACCCAGATTGTATCCATTACAAAAATCTTCTTTACATCAGAATGTTGGCAATTATTCTCTGTTTATACCGATCAGATTGATGCAATTGTATTCATTGTTCTTGAAATTGTCACCATTTCGCGCAGGAGAACCGGGATGAACACGCCGACCCCGACACGCCGACGCTTCGAGCAGAACGCCTATCGCCGCGACGGACAGGCACGGGTCGTCGCGGTCACCGAACGGGGCATCGTGCTGGACGAGACCTGCTTCTACGCCGAGGGCGGTGGCCAGCCGGGTGACACCGGCGCCCTGCATACCGCCACGGGCGCGACCCTATGGGTGACGGACACCCGCTACCTCCCCGGCCGCCTGCGCATCGGTCACCAGGTCCCGGACCCGGGCGGCCTGCAGGCCGGGGACACGGTCACGCTCGCCATCGACTGGCCCCGCCGCTACCGGCACATGCGCATGCACACCGCACTGCACGTGCTCTGCGCCCTGGTCGACGCGCCGGTCACCGGCTGCGCTATCCATGCCGGGCGCGGGCGCATCGACTTCGATCTGCCGGAATCAGGCCTGCGCCGGGAGGACCTCGACGCCGCTCTCCAGCGCGTGATCGGCGATAACCGCGCCGTCCATGCCGGCGAGGAGGACGGCGCGCGGGGCGGCGAATATACGCTCCGCGCCGCCCCGGGCGAGGGGGAGACGCTGCGCGTGGTGACCATCGACGGGCTCGACCGCCAGCCCTGCGGCGGCACCCACGTGCGGGCCACCGGCGAGCTCGCGGGCATCCGCATCGCCCGGATCCACAAGAAGAGCCGGCGTGCCCGGCGCGTGGTGCTGATCGACGAGACCGCGCCGGAGGCGGTGGAATGACCCCGGAGAACGCCCTCGCCGCTGCGCTGTTCGCCTTCGCCCTGTCCGCCACGCCGGGGCCGAACAACGTCATGCTCACCGCCTCCGGCGCGCGCTTCGGCCTGCGCCGGACGGTGCCGCACCTGCTCGGCGTGACCGCGGGCTTCGGTGCGCTCACCGCGGCGGTGGCGCTGGGGCTGGGCGGGCTGTTCGAGCACTACCCCGCCGTGCACACGGCATTGCGCTGGATCGGCGCGGGCTACCTGCTCTACCTCGCCTGGCGCATCGCCACGGCGGACCCGGCCGGCGATAGCACGCGTGCCCGCCCGATCCGGTTCACGGAGGCGTTCGCGTTCCAGTTCGCCAACCCCAAGGTATGGGTGATGGGCATGACCGCGGTGGC
>NZ_WNXE01000443.1:0-1387 GCF_010993615.1 Arhodomonas sp. KWT
CCGGGCCACCGACACGCCCGGGCGCGTCGACGCCCGGCTGGTGCTCCAGGGGCCGTCGCCGTGAGGCGTTGGGGTCGGCGCATCGGGCTGTTCGCCCTGTTCCTACTCGGTGCCCTGGTCACCGCGGCCGTCACTCTCCCCGCGCGGGTCGCCTGGTCCGTGGCGGGGGACACCCTGCCGGTGCGCCTGCACGAGCCGCGGGGCACGATCTGGTCCGGCGCCGCCGCCGGGCTGACCTATCGCGGCACCACCCTGCACAACGTGGAATGGCGGATTCACGCGGCGGCCCTACTGGACCGCCGGCTGGAGGCAACGCTTCGCGCCCGGGGCGACAACGGCGACCTCACCGCACGGCTCGCCGCCACCCCCGGCGGCCGTATCGGGGTCAGCGACGGGGTCGCACGCCTGGATGTGGACACGGTGCTCGACTGGGCCCGCCGCGGCGGCCTGGCCTTTACCGTCGACGGCATCCTCGACGCCACGGTGCGCCGCCTGGTGATCGACGACCGCCGGCCGGTCACCGCCGACGGGCGTCTGCGCTGGGAATCGGCGGCACTTAACCTGGGTGAGCGCTATCCGCTCGGCACGCTCACCCTCGAGCTCTCGCCCGGCGGAAACGGCGGCATCAGCGCGACGCTGTCCGCCAACGGCGGCGTGCTCACGGTCGACGGCAAGGCGGACGTTGACCCGGACGGCACCTTCCATGCCCGCCTGGAGCTCGCCCCGCGCCCCGGCCGCGAGGAGGCGGGGCGCGCCCTCGCCCGCCGGCTGCACCTCGCCAACCCCGACGGCACGACGGTAGTGGAGGCAAGCGGCGGCCCCACCGGCGTGCGGACCAGTCAGCGCGCCGGCGGCTGACCCCCGGACCGGTCAGGGCCGATGCGGCAGGGCGAGGTAGCTGCGCGACTGCATCTCGATGAGGCGGCTCGCGGTGCGCTCGAACTCGAAACCCAGCCGGCGCCCACGATAGAGCGAGTCCGGCTCGTCGGCGGCGGAGCAGATCAGCTTGACGGCGCGGTCGTAGAACTCGTCCACGAGATTGATGAAGCGCCGGGCATCATCCTCGCTGTCGCGATCGAACACCGGAATGTCGGAAATCACCACGGTGTGGAACTGGCGGGCGATCTCGATGTAGTCGTTCTGGCTGCGAGGCCCCCGGCAGACCGCATCGAAGGTAAACCACACCACGCCGTCCGCTACGCGCCGCACCGGGATATCCCGGCCCTCCACCTCCAGCACGGTCTCCTCGGTCACCTCGCCGCCGTCCGGGCGCACCTGGTCGAAATCCCGGGTGAGCACCGCATCCGCTCCGGCGTCCAGCGGCGTGTGATAGATCTCCGCCTGCTCGAGGAAGCGCAGGCGGTAGTCCGTGTCGCCGTCGACGGGG
>NZ_WNXE01000444.1:0-1382 GCF_010993615.1 Arhodomonas sp. KWT
CCGCGTGACCCTCGACCTGCGCGAGCACGCCGACACCCCGCCGGAGCCCGCGTAGCGCCGGGACATCCATCCCGTAGATCGAGCACGGCCGAAGGCCGTGTGCGACGTCTTCGGTGGCCGACCGGGGATGTCGCACGCCTTCGGCGCACGACCTACGCCATGCCCTGGCCACCATCGCGATGCGTGCCGGCCGGCGTGGCGCCCCGTGTGCCGGTGGGTAAAGGCCTTCCTTTCCGTCCGGTAAGGACCGCACGCGCCGGGCTGCCGGGAGCACACCACCATCCCGTAGGTCGGGCACGGCCGAAGGCCGTGCGCGACGTCTTCGGTGGCCGACCGGGGATGTCGCACGCCTTCGGCGCACGACCTACGCCATGCCCTGGCCGCCATCGCGATGCATACGGCCGGCGTGGCACCCCGTTTGCCGGGGAGCGGGCGGCGGTCGCCGGCTGCCACAGCGGCCGGCCTGTCGGGGAGCGTCCTGCCCCCCTCGCCCCTTGCGGGAGAGGGGGAAACGACCCCTACCCCCCGCGCAGCGTCCGGCGGATGTCCTCCTTTGCCTGGGCCAGCAGGGACTCCGTGTCGACGCCGTCGATCACCGCCTCCACCGCACGCTTGGGGCCGGACTCGCCCCAGCTGCCGCCACGGCGGAAGTAGTCCTCCGCCACGCGCCCGAGGATCCAGGTGCTGGCGTAACCCACCGCGCCCTGGGCCGAGGCGGTGAGCGCCGTCGCCGCGCCGCCGGTGCCGAGCTTGGCGAGGGAGGCGAACAGGTTGACGCTCCACACCGCACCCAGCAGGGCGGAGAGCTGGCCGATGATCACCGCCACCAGCCTGCCGGCCTCGCGCCGGGTCACCGGCAGGCCGTAGACCCGGCCCAGGTGAAAGACCAGGGTCACGTCCAGCGCCGCCGCGCCGGCCAGGTCCGCCACCGGCACCGGGTTGACCGCCACCGCCACGCCCTTGCCCAGGGCGTACGCGTCGGTGACGCGCCGGGCGACGCTGCGGCGCAGCTCGGTGATTCGCGCCGCCACACGATCGCTGACACGGCTGGCGAACAGGCCCGCGTTGAGTGCCGCAAGCGCTTTGCCTTCCGACTCGACCACCGCCCAGAGCCGGTCCGCCAGGTCGGAAACCGCCGCCGGCGGGTGCTCACGGCGCTCGGTCTCACTGCCGTCCGGGGCGACCACGACGACACGTCTTGGTGCCGGGTCGGCGGCGCAGGCAATCACGTTCTCCGCCGCCACCAGCCCGGCGGCGTGCTCACGCAGCCGCACCAGCAGCCGGTCGCGCTCCTCGCCGGTATAGCGGTCGGCCTTGTTGAGGACCAGGATCACCGGGCGGCGCTCGGCGCAGACGACCTCCAGGGCGCGGCGCTCCGCGCG
>NZ_WNXE01000445.1:0-1381 GCF_010993615.1 Arhodomonas sp. KWT
GGGCGTCCCCCGTCATGGATACGCCCTGGCGTCTCTGCCGTTGCCCGGCTATCGCTGGAATGGCCGGGAGGCCACCAACAACCAGCGTCATGGCGGTGCGGGAAACCCGTGTCCAACGGCACGGCCCGAATGGCCAGGCCACCAGGGCTCCTCTGAACGCCACGGTAGGTCGCCCACGCCCATGGGCCGTGTGCGACATGTCCCGTGTTGTCGCACGCCTTCGGCGCACGACCTACCCGGCGGGTCCGCGACGGCGTATCCACGTGCCAGGCCACACCCTCTCCCCAACCCCTCTCCCGTGAAGGGCGAGGGGCCCGGAACGGTAGGTCGTGCACGGCTACAGGCCGTGTGCGACATCCCCGGCTGGTTGCCAGACATGCGGCGATACCGCATCCTCACCGTTCATTCCCGAACGATGAGCCTGCGAATGGCACGATCCCGTGGCCACGGCCTGCTCGTGGACCGAGTCACCCTGTTCTTCGGTGTCCTCGCCGTCAGCGCTGGCACGGCGGTGTGGTGGATCAAGGGCGATGCGGCCGTCCGCGCCGCATTCGGGCACGCCGCGGGCCTGCTGCTGATGGTCCTGCCCTTGGTGCTGTTCGCGGTGATGCTGGCCGCCTATATCCAGCAAATGCTGCCGATGGGCCTGGCCGAACGCTGGCTGGGGGCGGGGAGCGGCGTCCGCGGCCTGCTGCTCGCGACGCTCGCCGGTGCCGTGACCCCCGGCGGGCCCTTTTCGGCGTTTCCGCTGGTCGTGGGGCTGCGCGGGGTCGGGGCTTCACTGCCGGTGTGCGTGGCCTACCTAACCGCGTGGTCCGTGCTCGGGCTGCAGCGGGTCCTGGTGTGGGAGATCCCGTTCTTTGGCGCCGACTTTGCGGCGGTGCGGTTGCTGGTGTCGCTGCCCCTGCCGCTGATCGCCGGTGCCGCCGTCATGGCGCTGACGCGTCACTCGCGAGGGGACTGAGTACGTGGGCGTTGCCTACCTCACCGTCGCCGTCCTGCTCGCGGCCACGGCCGCCGCCGCGCACCGTCACCCCGGGGTTGAGCACCGCGCCGTCTGGCGCCTGGGGCTGCATCAGCTACGGCCGCTGCTCGTGCGTCTGCCCGTCGCGATCGTCGCGGCGAGCTTCGTTGCCGAGCTCATTCCGCCCGAGTGGTTCGCCCGCGTGCTGGGTTCGTCCTCCGGGCTGCCCGGCGTGCTCCTGGCCTCCGTGCTCGGCGGCGCGCTGCCCGGTGGCCCGTCGGTCTCGTTTCCCCTCGTCCTGGTGCTCGCGCACGCCGGGGTGGGCGTGCCGCAGATGATCGCCATGCTCACCGCCTGGTCCGTGCTCGCGCTGCACCGCGTCCTCACCTTCGAGCTGCCGATGATGGGCTGGGCGTT
>NZ_WNXE01000446.1:0-1379 GCF_010993615.1 Arhodomonas sp. KWT
GCGAGGGCCGAGTCGTTGGCGTCCGCGATACGCCCCGTCGCCGCCTCGATGAGCAGCTTCGGGGCAATGTTGAGGTGAAAGCTCTGCCGGAAGTACGTCCGCTCGGCACGGCTGCGTTGCACCGCCTCACGCCGCTCGTCCAGGGCCTCCAGCACAACCTCGGCCCCGTCTTCCAGCGCCCGGACGGTCACGACCAGCCACCGGCCCGGCACACCGCCGGGCACGGGCAGACACAGTCGCAACATATCCTCGCCGCCGGCGAGCACCGCCTCGAACGCGGACGAGCACACGGCACCGGGGTCGAGCAGCGCCATGAGATGCCGGCCAACCGGTTCGTCGATGCCCGTCAATCGCACTGCGGCGGGGTTGGCCTCGGCGACCGCACCCGCCGCAGTGACCCGAAGACGGCCCACCGGGACGGCCTCGACGAACGCCTCCAGTGCTGCGAGCCGCCGCCGCAGCACATGCTCGCCGGATGTCTCTCCCTCAACGGGACCGCCCGTCGTCAAGCGCCGCCCACCCCGGGGCCGGAGACCGCACCTGCAGGCCGCCCCCACCGGCCGTACCCGCCGGGAGCGACGAGCCGGAAAGGATATGTGTGTGAATCAGTTCGCATGCCTGGCATTATGCCAAGCAGCGGAGACAGGTGAAATGTTTAGTGAATCAAACACCTGTGTTTAACGATAACAATTCCTCCAAATCCGCGGCGGCCGTGGGCGGCTCAACCGACGTCCTCTCCCGACGGCTCGCGCTTGCGCCCGATAACCATGGCACGGGCGAGGTTCTCACCGTGGCGCACGCTGGCCAGGACCACACCCGCCACGTGAAGCCCGATCAGCACCAGCAGCGAATTCGCCAGGAACGCGTGGGTCTCCTCGACCCACTCCACCCCCCAGAAGGCGTCCAGGGTATACATCCAGCCGGTCAGCGCCGTGCCCGCGAGCGTGAGCAGCAGCACCACGATCATCGCCGCCCCGGCCGGATTGTGCCCGAGGTGGCGCCGTTCACGACCGGAGGCCATGTCGGCGATATAGCGCAGCACGGTGCCGGGCGGGCGCACGAACTGGGTAAAACGGGCATAGCGTGGCCCGACCAGCCCCCAGAGCAGCCGGAATCCGATCAGCCCGGCCACCACATAGCCGGCCCACTCGTGGACCCCCCCCCACTCGTCACCGGTAAGCCAGGCCACGGTCACCGCCGTGACCAGCCCCCAGTGGAAGACCCGGACCGCCGGGTCCCACACACGGATCGTGCGCTCGCCCATCGCCTCAGTCCTCTTCCTTGACGCGCACCGGCTCCAGGGTCTTCGGGTTGAAATAGGCCTCCACCCGGTCACCGTTCTCGTCGTACGCGTACGCCTCGTAGCAGCCATCCTCAGT
>NZ_WNXE01000447.1:0-1372 GCF_010993615.1 Arhodomonas sp. KWT
CATGAACAACCTGACCTTCGGCAACGACCGCTACCAGCACTACGAAACCCTGTGCGGCGGTACCGGCGCGGGCCCGGACTTCGACGGCGCGAGCGCGGTGCAGTCGCACATGACCAACAGCCGCCTCACCGACCCCGAGGTCCTGGAATGGCGCTTCCCGGTGCTGCTGGAGGGCTTCTCCATCCGCGCCGGCTCCGGGGGCGCCGGCCGGCACCGTGGCGGTGACGGCGCGGTGCGGCGGATCCGCTTCCGCGAGCCCATGACCGTGGCAATCCTGTCCAACTCCCGGCGGGTGGCCCCGCCCGGGCTGGCGGGCGGCGAGCCCGGGGCACTGGGCGAGCAGTGGGTGGAGCGTGCCGACGGGCGGCGGGAGGCGCTGGCGGGCACCGATCGGACCGAGGTGGCCGACGGCGACACGGTGGTGGTCGCCACCCCCGGCGGCGGGGGCTACGGCCGGCCGGAGTGACGCTCCCTGCGTATCACGGGCGCCGCCAGCGGGCGGCGCCCGTCTCGATGCCCTCGAACACCCGGCCGAGGGGCGTGCGCACGATGACCAGTCCGAGGGCTACCCCGACGCCGTTGGCCGCGGCGTCCGCCAGCGACATCGTGCGCTCGCCGCCCAGTCCCTGCAGCCCCTCCAGGACCAGCCCGATCACGAACAGCAGCAGCGCCACGGTGGGCACCCGCCGCCGCCACGCCTGGGCGAACCACCAGGCGAGGACGGCGTAGGCGAGCGCGTGCTGGGCCTTGTCCCAGGACAGCCCCACCGGCGGGCTCGGCGGCGCCGGCGTCAGCGACAGCCATACCACCAGCGCGAGCACCGCGAATGCGCCCGCACGCCAGAGCCGCGGATGACGCAGCCGCCCTGTCCTGAACCCGGAACCCTGCATATCGTCCCCGCAATCCTTAGAGCCTGTTTCAGTAGACCGCATGCATCGCGTTGCGTCTGAGCGTCCGCCACGCAAGGCGCGTGCGACGCGGTGTGGTCATTTCACATAAGGAACGCGCAACGCCGCGTGGTGGGCGCTCAGACCCAACCCTGTGGGGCGCTCGTCTGTGGCCCCGGGGCGGTGTCAGGGCCTCCTTATGTACCGCCGGGCACACCGCGTCGGCCCATCCTGGCCCCGGAACCACAGGCGAGCGCCGCGGCGTATGCGGCCTACTGAAACAGGCTCCTAATGACCGACACAGTCGTATACCACACGAAGGCCAGCGCGTGGGCAGTGTAACCGGAGGGTGACGGCATGCCCGGCGCCGATGCCGCGACGGGCGTCGATGTCGAGCGGGCCGGTCGACGCTGGCACTGCGACGGGCACGACGGCACAATGCCCGGACCATTCGTTGCGGAAAGGCCGATGAGCGAGCGACACGA
>NZ_WNXE01000448.1:0-1371 GCF_010993615.1 Arhodomonas sp. KWT
TCGTGTCGCTCGCTCATCGGCCTTTCCGCAACGAATGGTCCGGGCATTGTGCCGTCGTGCCCGTCGCAGTGCCAGCGCCGGTCGACCCGGTCGACATCGACGCCCGTCGCGGCATCGGCTCCGGGCATGCCGTCACCCTCCGGTTACAGTGTCCACGCGCTGGCCCTCGTGTGGTATACGAGTGTGTCGGTCATTAAGAGCCTATTTCAGTAGGCCGCATACGCCGCGGCGCTTGCCTGTGGTTTGGGGCCAGGAAGGGCCGACGCGGTGTACCCGGCGGTACATAAGGAGACCCTGACACCGCCCCGGGGCCACAGGTGAGCGCCCCACAGGGTTGCGTCTGAGCGCCCACCATGCGGCGTTGCGCGCTCCTTATGTGAAATGACCACACCGCGTCGCACGCGCCTTGCGTGGCGGACGCTCAGACGCAACACGATGCATGCGGCCTACTGAAATAGGCTCTAAGGATTGCGGGGACGATATGCAGGGTTCCGGGTTCAGGACAGGGCGGCTGCGTCATCCGTGGCTCTGGCGCGCGGGCGCGTTCGCGGTGCTCGCGCTGGTGGTGTGGCTGTCGCTGACGCCGGCGCCGCCGAGCCCGCCGGTGGGGCTGTCCTGGGACAAGGCCCAGCACGCGCTCGCCTACGCGGTCCTCGCCTGGTGGTTCGCACAGGCGTGGCGGCGGCGGGTGCCCTCCGTGGCGCTGCTGCTGTTCGTGATCGGGCTGGTCCTCGAGGGACTGCAGGGACTGGGCGGCGAGCGCACGATGTCGCTGGCGGACGCCGCGGCCAACGGTGTCGGGGTGGCCCTCGGACTGGTCATCGTGCGCACGCCCCTGGGCCGGCTGTTCGAGGGCATCGAGACGGGCGCCGCCCGCTGGCGGCGCCCGTGATGCGCAGGCGGCGTTATTCCGGCCGGCCGTAGCCCCCGCCGCCGGGGGTGGCGACCACCACCGTGTCGCCGTCGGCCACTTCGGTCCGGTCGGTGCCCGCCAGCGCCTCGCGCCGCCCGTCGGCACGCTCCACCCACTGCTCGCCCAGCGCCCCGGGCTCGCCGCCCGCCAGCCCGGGCGGCGCCACCCGCCGGGAGTTGGACAGGATCGCCACGGTCATGGGCTCGCGGAAGCGGATCCGCCGCACCGCGCCGTCACCGCCGCGATGATGGCCGGCGCCCCCGGAGCCCGCGCGGATGGAGAAGCCCTCCAGCAGCACCGGGAAGCGCCATTCCAGGACCTCGGGGTCGGTGAGGCGGCTGTTCGTCATGTGCGACTGCACCGCGCTCGCACCGTCGAATCCCGGGCCCGCGCCGGTACCGCCGCACAGGGTTTCGTAGTGCTGGTAGCGGTCGTTGCCGAAGGTCAGGTTGTTCATG
>NZ_WNXE01000449.1:0-1370 GCF_010993615.1 Arhodomonas sp. KWT
TGGATCTGGTGCAGGAGGTGCTCTGCGTCAACGGCTATCTGCCGCCGTGGCTGTTCGATCTCGCCGAGATGCACGTGTTGCGGCTCACCGAGCTGAACGAGCGTCCGATGCGTCGCGTCAGCACGGCCTACGAGGGTGGCGAGGTGCGCGAGGCGGAGTTGCCGGTGGTCGCCGCGCTGGAGGACCCCGCCGGGGCGGTCGAACGGGAGGCGGACTATCGCGCCTACCTCGCCGACGGCCAGCGCTGTCTGGTCGTGCGGTACGAAGACGAGGTGGTGGCCTACGGCTGGGTCTTCCATGATCGTTTCGAGGCGGGACGCGGTCCGGGACGTGCCGCGATCCACCTGCGCCTGCGTCCCGGCGACGTGATGCTGGGCCATGGCTATGTTGTTCCCGGTCACCGGCTGCGCGGGGCGTTCCTCAGTCTCGCCGCCACGGCGGTGGTGAATGTTCCGCGCGGTGGCGCCTGCTATGCCGTGGTGGACCGGCTGAACGTGCATTCGCGGCGCTCCCACGAGCGGCTCGGTTTCGTCCCGGTTGCCCGGCTGCGTGCCCGGCGTTGGCCGTTCGGCGGCTACCGCTGGCGGGGCGGTCCCTGGTCCGGCGGGATGCACGTCATCGGCCGCGGGGTGCCGGAGGTGGGCCTGGACTCGTTGCTCGGGTGAGCCGGGCGGGTAAGGAGGAGGGGTGGCGATGAAGGGGCTGATCAAGCGTGCCCTGGTTCACACGGCGGCGGCGCCGACGGTGGCCCGCCTGTTCTCACCACTGACCACGGAGCGGGCAACCATCTTCATGCTGCACCGCTTCGAGGATCCGGAGACGGGAACGCCCGGGCATTCGCCACGCGCCCTGGCGGAGCTGCTCGGCTGTCTGCGCCGACACGGGCACGCCTTCCTGCCCCTGAGCGAGGTCTTCCGGCGTCTCGCCGATGGCCGGCCGGCACTCGGCAATGCGGTGGCGTTCACCATGGACGACGGTTTTGAGGATCAGCTGCGTGTCGGGCTGCCGGTGTTCCGTCGTTTCGGTTGTCCGGTCACCGTGTTCCTGATCACCGACTTTGTCGACGGGGTGCTCTGGCCCTGGGATGCCCGTATCGACTACGCCTTCCGCAACGCCGCACGGCCCGGGCTCGAGCTGGAGCTGGGCGGGCGACGGCTGCGCTGCCCGCTGGACACCCCGGAGCAGCGCCGGCTCGCCGTCCGCGAGGTCCTGGCCGAATGCAAGGATATGGACGGCGATCACGTGGAGGCGGTGGTCGCCGAGGTTGCCGAACGCGCCGGTGTGCGTCTGCCGGCCTCGCCGCCGGCGGGATACCGGCCGCTCACCTGGTCCCAGGCGCGGGAGGCCGAGGCCGGCGGCGGCGTACGTTT
>NZ_WNXE01000044.1:0-3721 GCF_010993615.1 Arhodomonas sp. KWT
GGTCGTGCGTGTGAATGGGGCGCCCGGGCGGTGGACCGCCCGGGCGCAAAGGCGTGTGGATTATACCCGCCGGGCGCCTATTCCGCCGGGATGTCGTTCGGCGACTGGATCTGCACGGTCTCGATACCGCCATCCGTGTACTGCCAGATGGCGATGGGCGTGATCACGTCGCCGTTGTCGTCGAAGTCCGCCGGTCCGGCGGCGCCCGAGTAGGCCACGTCCTCGCCGTTCATGATCGCCTTCACGCCGGCGGCGATGCTCTCCGGGTCGCCGGCGATGATCTCCTTGCCCGGCGGGTTGGCGACGCCGCGGATGCGGTCGCGGAGCACCGTGCCGGTGATCTTGTCGGCGCTGTCGAATCCGTCGGCGACGGCCTTGACCGTGGCCAGCCCGATGACCATGGCCGCGTCATAGGCCGACTCGGTGAACGGCGGGATGCGGTCGCGATCGAATTTCGCCTTGAACGCGTCGGCGAAGTTCTTGAAGCCCGGGATGCTCGGGTCCTGGCCCGGCGCGGTGCCGTACAGCCCCTCCAGGTCCTCGGCGCCGACCGCGTTGATGACCTCCTCCGAGCGGTTGCCGTCGACGAACTGCCAGCTGGTGCTGTCGAAGATGTCCCGCGCCTCCTGCAGGAAGGTCGCGCTGTGGCCGGGGTAACTCGCCGCGAACAGCAGCTCCGGGTCGCCCTGGAAGGCCTGGGCGAGCTGCGAGGTGTACGTCGGCTGGGGCTCCTCCGGGTGCGGCACCTGGGCGTTGATGGTCCCGCCGCGTTTCTGGAACGCCCGGGCGAAGGCGTTGGACAGGCCCTGTCCGTAGGGGTTGTTGACGAAGATCGTCGAGGCGCTGTCGAAGGAGTAGTCGTCGAAAATCTCGCCGCGGGCGAGCTGGGCGGCGACCACGCCCTGCAGCGCGTCGGAGGCGGTGGTGCGGAAGAGCATGTCCGCATCCCGGTCCTCGGGCAGGACGGTGATCAGCGGTGAGGTGGAGCCGTTGGATATCTGCAGCACCTCCGCGGGGATGGTCACCGAGGTCGCCACCGCCACGGTCACGCCGCTGGACCAGCCGCCGATGATGGCGGGCACGCCTTCCACCTCGACGAGCTTGCGCGCGGCCTCGATCGCCGGCGTGGGCAGGGTGTTGGTGTCCTCGCTAAGGTGCTCGGCGATCACCGGTCCGCCCATGACCTCCTTGGTGGCCGCGTTGATGTGCTCGACGCCGAGTGCGGCGCCATCGCGGTAGAACTCGCCGAACTCGGCGCCGGCCCCGGTGAAGGGCGCGAGCTGGCCGACCTTGATCGCGGGCGGGGCGTCCTGGGCGCTGGCGGTGCCGGCGATCAGCGCGGTCGCGAGGGCGACGGCGCCGAGCGTGCGGCCCCTGCAGTGTCGTTTCCGTTCCATTGCTTACCCTCCTGCATCTGTAAGCCGGTGGGGAACCCGCACGCCGGGTGCGTGGGAAGGCGACACACAGCGGGCGTGGTGCCCAGGATTTCAGTGTAGACGCTGGCCGGCGTTCGACAATCGGGCACCGCTGCCGCGTCCCGGGCGCGTCGACAGCACGCCCGGGTGTTGCTACGTTCAAAGACGTTGGCGCGAAACGGCGCGGGGAGACGGCATGAGCGCGACGGCCGGTGACGACGAGACGACGGGTGCTGCCGCGGGGACACCCGCGGGACAGGTGCTCCTGGAGGTCCGGGGGCTGGTGCGCGGGTTCGACAGCCTGCGCGCGCTGGACGGCGCGGACATCACCGTTCACGAGGGCACCATCACCGGGCTGATCGGGCCCAACGGCGCGGGTAAGACGACGCTGTTCAACGTGATCACCGGCTTCTACATGGCTCAGGCCGGGCGGGTGGTCTTCGACGGGCACGACATCACCAACCTCCCGCCCCACCGCATCTTCCGCCACGGCCTGTGCCGCACCTTCCAGATCCCGCGGGAGCACGAGAGCCTCTCGGTGCTGGAGAACCTCATGCTCGTGCCCACCGGACAGCAGGGCGAGAGCCTGATGAACGCCTGGTTCCGGCCCGGGGCGGTGCGGCGCCAGGAGCGGGCCAACCGCGACAAGGCCCTGGAGGTGCTGGAGTTCGTCGAGCTCTCCCACGTGCGTGACGAGTACGCGCGGAACCTCTCCGGCGGACAGAAGAAGCTGCTGGAGCTCGCCCGTATCCTCATGACCGACCCGCGCCTGGTGCTCCTCGACGAGCCCGGTGCCGGGGTGAATCCGACGCTGATGCAGCGCCTGACCGATAACATCCGCTATCTCAATGCCGAGCGGGGGATCACCTTCCTGGTCATCGAGCACGACATGGACATGATCATGTCGCTGTGCGACCCGGTGATCGTGATGAGCGAGGGCCGCCAGCTGATGACCGGGCCGCCGGAGGTGGTGCGCCGGGACCCGCGCGTGCTCGAGGCCTATCTCGGAGGGCAGTATGCCGTTGCTGAAGGCTGAGGGCGTCACTGCCGGCTACGGCGACACCGAGATCCTGCGCGATGTGCACCTGGAGGTGGGCGAGGGCGAGATCGTCTCGCTGATCGGCCCCAATGGGGCGGGCAAGTCCACCTTGATGAAGACGGTCTTCGGCCTGGTGCACCCGCGCCAGGGCTCGATCCGGTTCCGCGACACGGAGATCGCCGGGCGCTCGCCTTACGACATCGTCAAGGAGGGCATGTGCTACGTGCCCCAGGTGGCGAACGTGTTCGTGCAGCTCACCGTCGAGGAGAACCTGGAGATGGGCGGCTACCTCCTCGAGGAGCGCGAGCTTGCCGGGCGCAAGGAGCAGGTCTACGAGCTGTTCCCGAAGCTGCGCGAACGCCGCCGCCAGCGGGCGGGCAAGATGTCCGGCGGCGAGCGCCAGATGGTGGCGATCGGCAGCGCGCTGATGCTCGAGCCGGCGCTGCTGCTCCTCGACGAACCCTCGGCGGGGCTCTCGCCCAAGCTGGTGGACGAGATCTTCGAGAACATCCGCCGCATCAACGCCACCGGCCTGGCGGTGCTGATGGTCGAGCAGAACGCCCGCAAGTCGCTGGAGATGGCGGAGCGCGGCTACGTCCTCGCCGGCGGGCAGAACCGCGTGGAGGGCTCGGGGGCCGAGCTGCTGAACGATCCGGACGTGGCCCGGCTGTACCTGGGGGGATGAGCATGAGCGACGAGGCGGCAGCGGTTACACGGCAGCGGCGCCCCGCCGAGCGTATCCGCGCGGTGGTGCAGACCCGCGCCTTCCTGCTCGTGGCGGTGGTGGCGTTGTTCATCGTGCTGGTGGCGCTGGCGATCCACCAGGGGGTGGGTGCCTCGCGGCTCCTGTCCCTGGCTGCCTGGGGCGTGATGCTGGGCGGCATCATCGGTCTCGGCAGCATCGGGCTCACGCTGGTCTACGGCGTGCTCAAGTTCCCCAACTTCTCCCACGGCGCGCTGGTGACCTTCGGCGCGTACTTCACCTACGCGTTCATGGCCTGGCTGCCGGAGAGCGCGCCGCTGCGGCCGCTGTCCTTCGGCTGGACGTTCCCGGTGGCGCTGGTGCTGTCAATGCCGCTGGTGGGGCTGGTGGCGCTCGCGGTCGACCGTGTGGTCTACCGCCGGCTGCGCCGCCAGAACGCCCACCTGGTGCTTTTCGCCATGGCCTCGCTGGCGATGGCGTTCTTCCTGCGCAGCGTGATCTACATCGTCTGGGGGCCGGACTTCCACTTCTTCTTCCCGGGCCGGGCGAATCCGGCGCTGGAGC
>NZ_WNXE01000044.1:3819-8722 GCF_010993615.1 Arhodomonas sp. KWT
CTGCCGTTCAACATCCGTGTGCGTGCCGACCAGGTCTTCATCCTGCTGCTGGCGCTGGCGATCATGGCCGGGCTCTACGTGCTGCTGGAGCGCACACGCATCGGCAAGGCCATGCGCGCGACCGCGGACAACCCCGAGCTCGCCCAGGTACGGGGCATCAACACCGAGCGGGTGATCGCCTGGACCTGGCTGCTCGGCGGCGCCCTCGCCGCCGCCGGCGGCACGATGTACGGGCTGTCCTCCCAGCTCCGCCCGGAGATGGGCTTCTGGCTGCTGCTGCCGATGTTCGCTGCGGCGATCATGGGCGGGATCGGCAATCCCTACGGCGCCCTCGTCGGGGCGCTGGTGATCGGTGTGACCCACCAGGTATCCACCGCCTTCCTCGATCCCACCTACGGGCCGGCGGTGGCCTTCGTGCTCATGGTGATCGTGCTGCTCGTTCGCCCCCAGGGCCTGTTCGGGCGCGAGGGAGGCTGAGGCAATGGAGACGCTGGTCCTGGTCAAGGCGACGCTGCTGTTCGTGCCCCTGGCGCTGGCTTTCGGACTGGTGCTGCCGGCACGGGCGTGGCGGCCGCTGGCGGCGGTGGTCGTCGGTGCGGTGGTGGCCCTCGCGGCCGCGGCCGGACTCTCGGCGGGGCTGCTCGCCTATGGGGTGTCCTTCGCGATCATGGGCTGCGTCTACGCGCTTCTGGCGCTGGGGCTCAACACCCAGTGGGGCTACACGGGCCACCTGAACTTCGGTGTCGCCGGATTCTTCGCCGTGGGTGCGTTCACCTCCGCGCTGGTGACCATCGAGGCCCCTACCGGGGTCGCCGCGCAGTACACGCAGATGGCGTTCGGGCTGAACATGCCCTTCCTGGTCGGCGTGCTCGCCGCGGCGGTGGTCTCCGGGGTGCTCGCGTTCCTGATCGCGGTGCCGGTGCTGCGGCTGCGCATGGACTTCCTCGCGATCGCGACCATCGGCGTGGCGGAGATCATCCGGCTGATCTTCCAGAATGAGCGTTGGCTCGCCAATGGCCCGCAGCCGCTGCGCGGCATCCCCCAGCCCATGCACTGCCTCGTGGAGGCGAACGGCTGCGGCTGGGCCCCCGGCTGGCTGAACGGGGCCCTGTCCGTGCTCTCACCGCGGGATTACCCGCTGTTCTACCTGGTGATCATCGCGGTGTTCGTGGCGCTGGTGTACGTCGTCATCGAGCGGGCCTGCCGCTCGCCCTGGGGGCGGATGCTGCGCGCGGTGCGCGACGAGGAGTCCTCCGCGGCGATGAACGGCAAGCCCATCACCTACGTGCGCATCCAGTCCTTCGTGGTCGGCGCGGTGATCATGGGCATCGCCGGCGCGCTGTACGCGCACTACACGGTGACCATCGATTACAGCCACTTCCACGCCCTGTTCGCCACCTTCCTGGTGTGGGTGATGCTCATGCTCGGCGGCAGCGGCAATAACCGCGGCGCGATCATCGGGGGATTCATCGTCTGGGGCGTTTGGAGCGGCACCGCCTTCCTCGCCGACGCCATCGAGCCGCTGCTGGCGCTGATCTCCGACGATCTGCCGCGGCGAGCCGCCTACTTCCGCTGGCTGCTGGTGGCGCTGCTGCTCGCCGGCATCGTGCTGTTCCGTCCGCAGGGGCTGCTGCGCGAGGAGAAGGTGGTCTCGCGCTATCTTCGGGACTGACGGTCACGGGCATGCCGGGTAATCCCTGGGCAAGGGCGGCGGTCGGCGGGGCGATCGCCTTCGTGATCGCGAGCCTGGTGAGCAACGGGCTTTTCTTCGGGCTCGCGGCGCCGGTGCTCTTCGATCCGGCGGTGCAGAGCGCCAAGCTCCTGGATGTGCTTTTCGAGGCCTCGCCGCGACCGCTGATGTTCACCAACGGGCCGTTGTACCTGCTCATCGCCGCCGGTATCGGGGTGCTTCACGGCCTGGTGTTCGCCTATATCGAGCCGGTACTGCCCCGGGGCCGGATCCCCCGTGGGGCCGCGTACGCCGTGGTCCTGTGGGTGTTGATGGCGCTGTATTTCGAGTTCCACGCGCCGTTCAACATGTTCCGCGAGCCGGTGGCGCTGCTCACCCTGGAGCTGGCCCTGTGGGCGGTGGTGGTGCTCGTCGAGGGGCTGCTGCTCTCGTGGCTGTACGGTCCCGGCCGGGACCGGGTGCCGTGAGTCAGGCGCCGCGGGGGCGCCGGCCGCCGGCGCCCCCGCGGCACGGGCCGGGTCAGCCGGCCTGCTCGCTGCGGCTGGGCGGCGCCATGAACTCCGGACCCACCGGATCGGTGATGTGCTCGGCGAGGATGGCGTCGATGCGCTCGAAGTCCGTCTCGGTGAGGTGGAAGTCCATCACCCCGGAGATCGGCTCGAGCTGCTCCGGCCGCCGGGCCCCCCACAGGGCGATGCCGACACCGGGCCGGTCCAGGAGCCAGCGCAGCGCGAGTTCCAGCACGCCCTTGCCGAAGCGCTCCGCGGCGAAGGCATTCAGCGCGTCCACCGCGTCCAGGTACTGGCGGTAGCGCGGGGCCTGGAACTTGGGGTCGTTGTTGCGCAGGTCGTCGCCCTCGAACTGCGTGTCCGCGCGCATCCGTCCCGAGAGCAGGCCACGGCAGAGGGCACCGTAGGTCAGCGTGACCAGGCCCCGCTCGCGCACGTAGGGCAGCAGCCCGGACTCGATGCCGCGCTCGAAGAGGTTGTACGGCGGCTGGACCGTATGCAGCGGCGCCACCGAGCGAAAGGTCTCTGCCTGCTCCGGGGAGAAGTTGCTGACCCCGATTGCGCGGATCTTGCCGTCGCGGTACAGGCGCTCCAGTGTCCGCGCCGTCTCCTCGATGGGGGTCTCCGGGTCCGGCCAGTGGACCTGGTAGATGTCGATATAGTCCGTGCCGAAGCGGCGCAGAGAGTCCTCGACCTCCTGCTGGATCCGCTCCGGGGAGGCGTTGCGCACCACGCCGGCGTCGTTCCACTCCAGTGCCACCTTGGTCGCCAGGACCACGTCCTCGCGCCGGCCGTGGCGGGCGAGGGCGCGGCCGACGATCTCCTCGGAGCGGCCGAAGCCGTAGACCGGTGCGGTGTCGATAAGGCTCACGCCCCGCTCCAGTGCGGAGAGGATGGTGCGGATGGAGCGCTCCTCGTCGGTGCCGCCCCACATCCAGCCGCCGATGGCCCAGGTGCCGAGGCCGATGCGGGAGGCGGTGATCTGCGTGCCGGGGATGTCGATGTGTTCCACGGTCTCACCTCTGGTGTCTGTGCAATCGGGTGTCCACGCCGGGCGGGGGTTATCGCCGTCCACCTTGCCGCGTGTCCTCCTCCCGGCAATGAAGTTTTTGTTTTTCTGATATGTCCCCATCCCGGTATGCTCATGCCGGTGACTTCGCAGACAGGTTCCGCATGGACGGCGGATGGTGCAAGCAATACTTTCTACAGTCCGTAAAGTGGAACTTTAGAGTGGTGCCCATGGCCCGATCCCTGCCGCCCCTCAACGCCGTCCGTGCCTTCGAGGCCGCGGGCCGGCACCGCGGCTTCGCCCGCGCGGCGGAGGAGCTCAGCATCACCGCCGCCGCGGTGGGCCAGCACGTGCGCCGGCTCGAGGAGCGGCTGGGGGCGCGGCTGTTCCGGCGTCACGGTCGCGGGGTGGTGCTGACCGCGGCCGGACGGGCCTATCTTGAGGCGCTGACGCCGGCGCTGGAGCGGATCGAGGCCGCCACGGAGCGTGTGGTGCAGGCCGAGCGAACGGGGATCGTCACCGTCTCCACGACGCCCTCGTTCGCGGCCAAGTGGCTGGTGCCGAGGCTTGCCGGATTTCAGGTCCGGCACCCGGAGATCGATGTCCGCCTGTCCACCTCTAACGCGCTGGCGGACCCGGCGGTGGAGGACGTGGACGTGGCCGTGCGCTACGGCCCCGGCCGCTGGCCGGGGCTCGAGGCCCACCCGCTGCTGGAGACCGAGCTCTTCCCCGTGTGCAGTCCGTCGCTGCTGGAAGGGGCTTCGCCGCTGCGCGAGCCGGCGGATCTGCGGTATCACGCCATTCTCCACCTGATGACGGACGACTGGCCGCGGTGGTTCGCCGCCGCCGGTGTCCCCGGGCTGGCGGAGGCGGCCGAGCGTGGGCCCCGGTTCAGCGATGCCGGCCTGTTAACCGCCGCCGCCGTGGCCGGGCAGGGCGTCGCCCTGGGCCAGCGGGTGCTGGTCGCCGATGACCTCGCCGCCGGCCGGCTGATCGCCCCGTTCTCCGTCACCCTCGCCAGTACCCACGCCTATTACCTCGTGTGCGCCCACGGCGAGCTGGAGCGCCCCAAGGTCAGCGCCTTCTCCGCGTGGATTCACAGCGAGGCACGCGCTGCGGTCACTGGAACCCGGGGGGGGCCGGCTCAGTGACGCGGTTGCGACTCGCCGCCTGAGGTGTCCGCCGTCGCGGGCCCGGGTGTATCCACGGTGTGTCCAGAGGCCCAGCTGCGCGCCCGCTCACCGAGCTCGGTGAAGCGCTCGGAGAGCTCCTCCAGGCGCGTCTCCCATGCCGGGTCGGGCGTCTGGCCCTCGGTCACCCGGAAGAAGGCCTGCATCAGCGCGGTCATGGCGAAGGGCTCGATCACTGCGGCCTTGATCGCCCAGGCGAACACCAGTGCGACCAGCAGGGTGAGTCCCCCCGCCGCCCCCGGGAAGACGGCCACCAGTGCCGCCACCGGGGCGAGGACTACCAAGAACACCGCCAGGGTCAGGCCCCATACGCACAGCGCCAGAATGACGGCGTTGCGCAGGAACGCGCGGTAATTCTGGCCGTAGAGCACCAGTGCGGTACGGCTTGATGCCCAGGGGTTGTCGCTGCGGGTGCGCACGCCGTAGGCGAGGATGACCTCGTCCACGTAGGTAAGCGATAAACGGAGGATGCCGTTGACGACCCGTGCCAGCCCTTCGACACCGG
>NZ_WNXE01000044.1:8818-10210 GCF_010993615.1 Arhodomonas sp. KWT
GGGCAGGGGCAGCAGTGTGGCGACGCTGAAGAACACGCGGTTGAACGCCCGGATCACGCCCCTCACGAGTTGATCCACGCCGAAGAGCACCGAGGCCTCGGCGAAGCGTTCCTGCACGACCGAGCGGGCGTGCTCGATCTGTCCGCGCCCGCCGGGGAGGTCGGCGCCGTCCAGGAGCTCGACCAGCACCGCAATGTGGCCGGCCTTGACCAGGTAGAGCAGGTATTCCCGGAACCAGTAGACCAGCGCGCCCACGAGGGCGAAGCCGGCGATACCGCCCCACGCACCGCCCGCGCCGGGGTCGCCGCCGATGTGGCCGAGGGCATAGCCGATGCCCGCACCGCCGCCGGTGGCGATCACGTAGGCGAGGGTGATCCCGAGATAGACGAGCAGGCGAAAACCGAGAAACGGGGCGGTGCGCCGGAGCAGGCCGAGCACCTCGGTGACGTCGAAATCCATCATGGCCCTGGGGCCTCCGTGCTGCGGGTTCGCCGCAGTGATACACCGGCGGCCTTACACCTGCCTTAACCCGCCGCCCGCCGGCCCCGTAGTGGTCAATCCTCGCGGTGGTAGCTGCGGTAGGCGTCCGAGACCACCTCCTCGACCTCCACGCTGGGGTCGTCCGGGTCGTGGGTCTGCCAGCGCCGTTCCGTCAGGGCCTGGCGGGCATCTCTCAGGCCCGCGGCCCAGTGGTCTTGTACGGAGGCCCGGGAGAACTCGTAGTCCTTGCTGTACGTCTCCGCGGGGCCGCTGCGGTAGATCATGTGGACGATGCTCATGCTGGTGGTGCAGCCCCAGGCGGCGAGCTCGCGTACCCGCGGGTTATCGCGCTCCGCGGCCGGCAGGCGGCGGTAGAGCTCGTTGATGATCCGCCTCAGCCTGTGACTGGTGCGGTAGTACTCGATGTGGCGGCCGGAGCGGCTGGCGTAGGTGATGTCCTTATGGCGCTCGAGCACCTCTTCCAGGTCCCGCGGCGCCTCGCCGCGGGAGTCGAAGAGGTCGACCATGAAGCAGAGCGTGTCCCGGCGGGGGTTATCGTCCAGCACGGCCTCCAGCGGGGTGTTGGAGACGATGCCGCCGTCCCAGTAGAGCTCGCCGTCCACCGCCACCGGCGGGAAGGCCGGGGGCAGGGCGGTGCTGGCAAGCACGTGCTCGGGGCCGATGCGACGCCGTGCGGAGTCGAAATAGACGGTGCGGCCGGTGTGCAGATTCACCGCCCCCAGGCTCAGGCGCATCGTCCCGGCGTTGATCCGCTCGAAGTCCACGAGTTCGGCGATTGTCCGGCGCAGCGGATCGACGCTGTAGAGGCTGCGCGCGGCGTCGCTGTCCGGGACCAGGCGCGCCGGTGCCAACGGCGGCCGGGGATGAAAGAAGCCGGGCTGACCCCAGGCT
>NZ_WNXE01000044.1:10308-13430 GCF_010993615.1 Arhodomonas sp. KWT
CGCGGTGGTGGCCGCGCTGACGCGGTTGTACGCCTCGCGCCAGGGGGAATCCCACGTCGGCGCCGGCGGCCATTCGGGGCGCGTGATCCGCTCCCAGAACGTCTGCAGGCGTTCCAGGCGCCGCTCCGGCGGGTTGCCGGCGATGATCGCCGCGTGGATCGCGCCGATGGAGGTGCCGACGACCCAGTCCGGCCGGTGTTCGGCCTCCGCCAGGCCCTCGTAGACGCCGCCCTGGAAGGCCCCCAGTGCGCCGCCCCCCTGGAGCACCAGGGCGATCTGGCGTCGCGGTGTGCGTGTGGCGTGTCCGTCGCCGCCGGAGGTCTGCTCGTCGCTCATCGGCCCGCCGTCCTGCTGCCGGGTATATGGCAATGATAACGGTGCACACGGGGCTCCGGCGAACGGCGGGGGACTACTCCAGTGCGAGCCAGATCCCGACGCCGATCATCAGCGTGCCGGCGATGCGGTTGAGCAGGGTGACGCCCCCGCGGCGGGCCAGCAGTCTGCCCAGGGCCCGGCCGCCGGCGGCATAGATCAGCAGCGCGGAGAACTCGATGGTCAGGATCATCCCGACCAGGGTGGCGAGCTGGGGTGTGAGCGGCAGGGCGGTGTCGATGAAGGGCGGCAGCAGCGCGATGAAGAACGCCCAGCCCTTGGGATTGGCCACCGCGGTGATGAAACCCTGGGCGGCCAGGTCGCGCCGTCCCGCGCCCGCCCCCGGTGTCTCGTCCAGGTCGAGGGCAAGCCGGCCGCGGGAGCGCCACAGCTGGATGCCGAGCCATACGAGATAGGCGCCGCCGGCGTAGCGGAGGACGGCGAACGCCATGGGATAGCGCAGCATCACGGTGGCCACGCCGACGACGGCGGCGACCGCCACCACCGCCACGCCCGCGAGCTCGCCGGCCATCATCCACAGCGCGCGGCGCACGCCGACCGTGATACCGAGCGACAGCGCCAGGGTCATGCACATCCCCGGCGTGATGGACACCAGGAAGAAGGTGGGCAGGAAAGCGTAGAGCAGTCCGGGGCTGAGAAAGCTGGTCACGGCGTCGGGGCCTGGTTGTCGGCGGATGGCACGCCGCCGCGATAATACGCGTTCGGCGCTTGCGTTCCGGGCCTGCGCGGCGTGCCGGCGTCGCGCGACGGGCGTTTCCGGCACTACGGCAATGTCGGTTCCGGGAAGGTCACAGGATAGCGTGGAGAGCGGGAGCGGGGTAGGGCCGCCCGGGCGTGGGCGGCCCGCTGGCGTGGCGTCTCAGACGCGGAAACGCGAGACGGCGGCGCGGAGCTGCTCGCCCATGCGGCTGAGCTCGCCGCTGGCCTGGCTGGTCTGCTGCACGCCCTCGGAGCTCTGCCCGGCGGCCTCGACGATGCCGGAGACGTTGCGGTTGAGCTCCTCGGCGACCTGCCCCTGTTCCTCGGCGGCGGTGGCGATCTGGGTGATCTGCTCATGGATCTCCGAGACCGCGGTGGCGATGCTCTGCAGCGCCTCGCGGGCCTGGTGGGAGCGGTCGAGGCTGCTCTGGGAGCGTTCCTGGGAGCGCTCCATTGTGGAGACCGCGGTACGGGTGTCAGCGACCAGGCCCTCGATGATGGTGCGGATGCGGTCGGCGGACTCGCTGGAGCGCTTGGCCAGAGCCCGGACCTCCTCGGCGACCACGGCGAACCCGCGGCCCTGCTCGCCGGCCCGGGCGGCCTCGATGGCGGCGTTGAGGGCGAGGAGGTTGGTCTGTTCGGTGACGTCGTGGATGACGTCGAGTACGGTCTCGATCTCGCGGCTGCGCTCGGCGAGCTGGCTGACCGCGGTGCTCGTGGAGCTGATGTCCTCGGCGAGGGTCTCCATGGCGGTGTGGTTTTCCTGGACCACGCCGTCACCCTCGCGGGCACGCTCGTCGGCGTCGCGGGCCGATTCCTGGACGGTACCGGCGTTGCGCGAGATCTCCTGCACGGTGGCGGTCATCTCGTTGATCGCCGAGGCGATGTGGTCGGTCTCCTGGCTCTGGCTGTCGACGTTGCTGCGGGTCTGGGCGGCGACCTGGCTGAGCTCCTCGGCGGCGGAGGCGAGCTGGTCGGTGGTGCCGCGCACGTCACGGAGGGTGTCCTGGACCTTGGCGACGAAGGCGTTGAACTGGCGGGCGAGCTCGCCGACCTCGTCCTCGCGGGCGACGGGCAGGCGCTGGGTGAGGTCGCCCTCGCCCTCGGCAATCTCGTGCATGGCCCGGGAGGTCTCGCGGATCGGGCCGACGATGCGGCGGGTCATGATCACGGCGATGACGGCGATCAACGCGAAGGCGGCGATACCCGACAGGGCGGTTACCAGGACCTCGCGGCGGACGTTGGTGTTCACCGCCTCGCGGGCCGCGGCGACGTTGGCTTCGACGTCGTTGAGGTACACGCCGGTGCCGATCATCCAGTTCCACTTGTCCAGGCCCGTAGTGAACGAGAGTTTGGGCTCCTCGTTGCCGGTGGCCGGATTATCCCAGCGGTACCGGTAGAAGGCACCGCCCTCCTTGGCATCAGCGATCAGCTCGCGGATGAGGTACTCGCCGTTGTCCATCTTGAGATCCCAGAGGTTCTGGCCCTCGAGCTCCGGTTTGGGGCGCAGGACACGGGCAGTGCCGTCGTAGCTGTACACGTAGATGTAGCCGTTGTCGCCGTAGTCCATGCTCCGCACGATCGATTTCACCCGCTCCTTCGCCTGCGTATCGTCGGGCCCGGCGTTTTCATAGATCGGCCGGATTGCCGAGACAGCGGTGTCGACGAGGTTCCTGAGCGATTCCTTGCGGGCGTTGATCAGCGAATCGCGCAGCTCTGCGATGTCCTTTGCACCCTGATCCTGGAGGCTGTTTGCGCTTGCGGCGACGATAGCCGCGGTGACCAGTGCAAGGGGCAGGAGGCAGACCAGCAGAATGCGGGCCTGAATGGTCAGATTACGGAAAAGCGACATCCGAGTGTCCCCGTCTGTGTTCGTTGTCTTCTGGTGTATCGGGCGGTGTCTGACGGCAGCGAATCCCCGGACGCCGACGCCGCATCGATACCCCTCACCCCGCATAACGACTGCGGACGGCAGTTCTTTACATCGATCGCCTCTGCCGGCCGTTGCCTGTCGGACGGGTGGTGTCCCC
>NZ_WNXE01000044.1:13529-16657 GCF_010993615.1 Arhodomonas sp. KWT
CCGCCGCCGAACGGTCTCCCGTGTGCGGGGGCGATCGCCCGCCGGTGCCTTGTCAGCAGGCGCGTGCGAATTGCAGTCCCATGGGATCGGGCGTCCGGCAACCGCCGCACGCGTGATGGCGGAATGTATCACCGCGGGCACTGCCGGTCACGGTGGTCGGGGCGGGAAGCGTGCCGGTTGCCCGTTTGCTGGCTGTCCCGGGCAGTAAGACGTGGGCGGTGTGTGACCCATCACTCTGCGGCGGGAGGCCTCAAGCGCTGCCGGAACGAAGTCGGCCCTAACGTGTGGTGCGACGATGCCGATAACCGTATTGGGGAATGGGACGACCTGGATAAAAAACAAACGACAGGGACGGCAAGGGCTTTATCAAACATGAACTACCCGTTAGAGGAATGCACCGATGCGTTGGTTGCGTGACCTGTCTTTCCGCTGGAAGCTCGGCGTCCCCGTTGCCGTGCTCACTCTCATACTCGTGGTCGTGGCCGGCCTCTCCATGTCGCTGCTCGGCACTTTCGCTCACGACGCACGGATCTATTCCGGCGAGCTCATGCCCGGCGGGTCCCGGGTCCTGGAGGCCGACCGTGACCTTCACCAGTCCCTGATTGCGCAGCGGCGGGCCCTGCAGGCCGGTAACGCCCAGGAGCGCAAGGAGCAGCGTGCGGTGCAGGCCGAAAACCTGACCCAGGCCCGTGAGCGCGTGGCCAGGGCCGCAGAGCTGCTCGGTGACCCCCGGGCGGCGAAGCTCGCGGCGCAGTTCGACAAGGAGATCGACCGCTGGGCGGAGATCAACAGTCGTGTCCGGAGCCTCGTGGATGACGGACGCGCCGACGAGGCGGTCCGGCTCGCGAGCGGGGACGGCGCCGAGCAGTTCGACACCGCCCGTAACCAGCTCGACCAGATGACCGGAAGGGTCAACGACATGGCCGCCGAGCTGTCTGCGCAGGTCGAGGCGGACGCGGTGAGCAGCCGTATCACGCTGACCACGGCGCTGCTCATCGGGCTGGCGGTCTGTGTCGCCATCCTCATCGTTCTGCCGCGGAGTGTGCTCAAGCCGCTTCAGGCGATGTCGGCCCGTGTGGAAGATCTCTCCAGCGGCGAGGGCGACCTCACGATCCGCCTCGCGAACCCGGCCCGGGACGAGATCGGCAGGCTCTCGGACCGGATCGACGATTTCCTGGGTACGCTCAACGAAATGGTCAGCCGCGCGGCGGACACCACCAAGCAGCTCTCCTCCGCGGCGGAGGAGCTGGCATCGACCAGCCGTGAGACGCAGAGCAACGTCGATGCGCAGCACGACGCCACGGATCAGGTCGGTACCGCGACCAACGAGATGACCGCGACGGTCCAGGAGGTGGCGCGCAACGTGGGTGAGGCGGCGGAATCCGCCGGTGAGGCGACCCGCGAGGCCAATGATATGGCCGCGACCATGGAGCGCACGGTGACCACCGTCGAGGAACTCGCCCGTCAGCTCGACCGTACCGGCGAGGGCGTCTCGCGCCTCACGGCGGACGCCGAGCAGATTGGCACGGTTCTGGATGTCATCAATGCCGTGGCCGAGCAGACCAACCTGCTCGCCCTCAATGCCGCCATCGAGGCCGCCCGCGCCGGCGAGCACGGCCGCGGCTTCGCCGTGGTGGCCGAGGAGGTGCGCACGCTCGCCACGCGTACTCAGGATTCCACCAACGAGATCCGCGATATCATCGAGCGGGTGCAGAGCGGCGCGCGGGAATCCTCGCAGCTGATGGAGACCGGGCGTCAGCAGAGCGGCGAGACCGTGACCATGGTGCGCGGCTGTGGCGAGCAGCTGGAGACCGTGACCGCCGGTATCCAGAGCATCAGTGACATGACCTCGCAGATCGCCTCCGCGGCCGAGGAGCAGAGCAGCACCATCGAGGAGATCAACCGCAATATCACCGAGATCAGCGAGATCTCCGGCCGTACGGCCACCGGTGCCGGCCAGGTGTCCACCGCCAGCGACGAGCTCGCCCGCCTCGCCAGCGAGCTCGAGGGGCTGATGGGCCGGTTCCGCACCGGCTGATGCCGCGCATGCCCGGCCGTTCCCGGCAGTGCCGTCCCCGACGGCGCTGCCGGGACACGGTCGACTCAATCCGCCTGCAGCGCCCCCCGGCAGCGGCTCGGGGGCATGCCGAATTCCCGCCTGAATGCAGTGGCGAAGTTGGCGGCGCTCGTGTAGCCCGCCAGGTTCGCCGCTGTCTCCATGTTCATGCCCCTCTGGCGTATCGCCTCGCCGGCGGCCGCCAGTCGCCGACGACGTAGGTAGCGCCCCAGCGGCATGCCGTAGTGGCTGCGGAACTGGCGCTGGAGGCTGCTCAGGCTCATGCCGAGCCGCGCCGCCAGGCGCGCCTGCGTCGATGGCAGTTCGGCGCCCCCATCGATCAGCCGTATCAGTCGCCGCAGGCGCCGGTCGCTCGTCACCGGTGCTTCCGTACCGGTGGCGGTGACACCGTCGAACGCCGCCGCCAGCGCCTCTCCCGCGAGGCTCAGCGCCGCGCCAGTGAGCCGCAGCTGGCGGGTGCGCGGCGGTGCGCTGAGTACGCCCGGGTCGATAACGCCCTCCAGCAGGCCGAGCAGTCCGGGCGACGGTGTCCATCGGGTCAGATGCGGTGGGGTCCGGGGGTCCGGTTGCCACGCGTAGCCGTTGGCCGCCAGCCAGGCGGGTGTGAGCGTCAATGTGACCGTGCGCTCGTGGCCGCCGGCGCGGCCGTTGCGCACGAACCGCTCCGGCCGTGCCAGCGTCACCGCCACGGCACGGTCGGTGGCGGGCTCGTCCCTGCCCAGGGTGATGGCACGTCCGCCGAAGCGCACGTGCGCGTTGCCGTCGAGCACCAGTGCGATCTTTACGCCGGCGGGCAGCTCGGCGCGGCTGGTCAGGTCATAGCGGTCGTGGACGTCGGCCACGCGCAGGAGCATCCCCGGCTGGATCTCCGTGAGGTGCATGAATCCGTCGAGCAGCGGGGCACGGTGGTTCCAGCTCGGAGCCTGCAGCCTATGACGGTGCGCCACCGGCGCGGACACGTCACGCAGCTGGCCGGCATCGATCGCAAGGGGTTTATCCGTCGTCACGGGTGATGTCTGAACACTGAGCATCCGGGGCGCTCCCGAGTTTC
>NZ_WNXE01000044.1:16755-18814 GCF_010993615.1 Arhodomonas sp. KWT
CGGGGAAGAGTAACCGTGAGCGCACGCAAAGCAGTGAAGCCGATCACCCTGGCGACGGCGGGCGGGCTGGTCGCCGTTGTCTGTCTCGTGCCCGTGACCCGGGCCCAGTCCGGCGATACGGGCGTCGACGCGGACAGCACGCGGCTGGAGACGCTGACCGTCGAGGGTAACCGCCTCTACCAGGTGCCGTCCTCCGAGGAGACCGGCGGCTATGCGGTGGACGCCGCGACCGTGGGTACCAAGACGCCGGCGGCGCTGCGTGATATCCCGCAGTCCGTGAGCGTGGTCACCCGCGAGGCGATGGACGACCAGAACCTGGACACCCTCGATCAGCTCGGCCGTCGCACGCCGGGCATGCGGGTGCTGAACAACGACGACGGGCGTTCGTCCATCTACGCCCGGGGCTACGAGTACAGCGAGTTCAATATCGACGGCCTGCCGGCGCCCATGCAGAGCATAAACGGCACGGTGCCGTCGCTCTCGGCGATCGACCGCGTCGAGGTCATGCGCGGGCCCTCGGGGCTGTTCAACAGCACCAGCGAGATGGGTGGGATCGTCAACCTGGTGCGCAAGCGCCCGACCCGGGGTTTCCAGGGCCACGTCGATGCCCGCTACGGCAGCATCGAGCAGCGATATCTCGGGGCGGACGTCAGTGGTCCGCTGGACGCCGACGGCGACGTGCGCGGCCGCATCGTCGCCGATCACAACGAGCATGCGGCCTTCGCGGATTACAACGACAACGTCCAGAACGATGTCTATGCCGCCCTGGACGTGGACCTGAGCACGGACACGACGCTGTCGCTGGGCTACCTGCACAACGACAAGGACATTACCGTCAACAACGGCCTGCCCACGGACGCCGACGGCAACCTGGTGCACCTGTCGGAGGACGCCTTCTTCGGCGCCGAGTGGAACGACTTCGACAGCCGCAGCGACGACTGGATCGCGGAGCTCACCCACGACTTCGTCAACGGCGGCTACGGCCGTGTCGCAGCCCGCTATTCCGACCGCCACGCGGACTACAATTACGCCTTCGGCGGCAGTGCACTGGACGCGAACGACACCGTCGCGGTCGCCGGCCTCGGCAGCGTCGTCGATCAGCAGTCCCTGTCCCTGGACGCCAGCTACAGCCAGCCCTTCGAGGCGTTCGGCAGTGTCAGCGAGTTCGTCGTCGGCGCCGACTACAAGCGCTATGACACCGAGACCGAGTCCGGGCGTACGCGCAGCCTCACCGCCGGTCGCGTTACCGAGAGCGGGATCCACGACATCGCCTACGTGGATATCCTCGGGGCGGCGCGCAGTGGCACAGGCGGGTATCGCTACAGTGACGAACGCACCGTGCTGCGCGAGACGGGGCTCTACTCCAAGCTCACCCTGCGGCCGATCCCGTCGCTGGCGCTGATCGGCGGTGCCCGCGTCAGCCGTTACAGCGTGGACTACGATAACCGTGCGGGCGGTACCCACGCCGACCGGGAAGGCAATGCGGAGGTGACGCCCTACGCCGGGGTGGTCTACGACCTGAACTACGCTCACTCCGTCTACGCGAGCTATTCCCAGGTCTTCAAGCCGCAGACCGACGTCGGTGCCGACGGTGATCTGCTCGAGCCCAGGGAGGGCGATCAGTACGAGGTCGGTATCAAGGGCAGCTATATGGGCGGGGCGCTCAACGCCCGTGTCAGTGCCTTTCGCCTCTACGACGAAAACCGCGCAGCGGCGTCCTCGGATCCCGGTGCGAACTACTCGGTGCCGGTGGGCGAGATGCGTATCCAGGGCGGGGAGTTCGAGGTCACCGGCAACCTCACCGAGCAGTGGCAGGTGATCGCCGGCTATACCTACCTGGACACCGAGGTGAAGGAGGCGTCCACCTCGCGGAACGACGGCATATTCCTGCTAATGCCGCACAACATGTTCAACCTCTGGACCCAGTACGAGTTCTCCGGCGGTGCCCTCGACGGCCTGCACGTCGGTGGCGGCGTCACGGCGGTAAGCGATTTCAGCTCCAGCCAGGACGTGGAGGCACCGGGCTACGCGGTGGTCGACGCCATGGTCGGCTACGATT